>JACNKY010000275.1 GCA_014381795.1 Pseudomonadota bacterium
AAATCTCTTGATCAAGGACAAGCCGGAGACAATGTTGGAATCCTGCTGAGAGGACTCAAACGTGAAGATCTAGAGCGTGGGCAAGTTATTTGTAAGCCTGGATCAATCACTCCTCACACAAAGTTCAAAGCTCAGGTTTATGTCCTTGATAAGGATGAAGGCGGAAGACACACTCCGTTTTTCACCAATTATCGCCCGCAGTTTTATTTCCGTACAACTGACGTAACCGGAGTGGTTACATTAGCAGACGGAGTGGAAATGGTGATGCCTGGTGACAATGTGGAAGTCACAGTTGAATTGATCAGTCCCATTGCAATGGAAAAAGAAGTACGTTTTGCGATTCGCGAAGGTGGCCGAACAATAGGTTCCGGTGTCGTATCTGAAGTTATTCAATAAAAAGAATGGCGGTTTAAATGGAACAAAAAATAAAAGTTCGTTTTAAAGGATACGACGATAAATTACTCGACAAAACAATCAGCGAAATTGTTCACACCGTTAAGAGGACAGGTGCTGAAATTGTCGGGCCGATTCCACTTCCTACAAGGAAGAACAGCTGGACTGTTTTGCGTTCTCCTCACGTAGATAAAAAATCAAGAGAACAGTTTGAAATACGTACTCACAAAAGACTACTCTATATTTTGGAAACAACTCCGCAGACTATGGACGCTTTAATGCGCCTTGATATTTCTGCCGGTGTTGACATCGCCATCAAGCAAGAAGGATAAAGCCTTTAAGAGGAAATTATAATCATGGCAAAATTAAAAACATTTGATACAGGTAATAAAGCTGCAGGCGAGATCGAAATTGATAATTCAATTTTAGAAACACCTTACCACCGGATAGCTGTTTCAGAAGTGGTTCGTCAGTTTTTAGCCGCAAATCAACAAGGAACGCACGCAACCAAAAACCGCTCCGCAGTAGCATACAGCACACGCAAATTGTACCGACAAAAAGGTACAGGTAGCGCGCGAGCAGGGAGTGCAAAATCACCAATTCGTCGTCACGGTGGAACAATTTTCGGCCCGCAGCCACGCAGCCACGCATTTAGGTTGAATAAAAAAACCCGGCGTCTCGCAACACGTTCCGTTTTCGCGGAAAAAGTTCGTCAAGACGGTGTGCTGGTGCTCGACAGTCTTGAGCTGGCCGACAATAAAACCAGGAACCTGAAAGCACTGTTGGCTAAACTAAAACTGCCGGAAAAAGTACTGATTGTTACAGATGAAATATCTGACAACTTGCGGCTTGCTTCAAGAAATATTCCGGATGTACATGTACTTAGTTACCGTAGCCTAAGTGTTTATGAAATGATGAAACACAATAAAGTGATCTTCCTCAAAGACGCCCTTGAGGCATATAAGGAAAGGTTGAGCTGATGAATATTTATGATGTGCTCAGAGCACCAAGAATGTCTGAAAAGACCTTGTCTCTGAAAGAAGAAGTGAACCAGTTCGCTTTTGAGGTTGATCCTAGAGCAAACAAAATACAGATTAAAGAAAGCGTTGAAAAATCATTCAAAGTTTCGGTGCTGAAAGTTCGAACAATGAATGTCCGAGGCAAGAAGAAGCGTCTAGGACGAACTGAGGGGCGCAAGTCCAGTTGGAAAAAAGCCTTAGTTACTCTTAAGGCTGGAGAGTCTATTGAATTTTTTGAAGGTGCTTAAACTAAACTTATAGAATTATGGGAATAAAGTTCCACAAACCGACATCGCCAGGACGAAGGGGAATGAGTGGTTTCGTATTTGAAGAAATCACAACTTCCACACCTGAGAAAAGTCTGCTGGCGCCGTTACATAAAAAAGGCGGTCGTAATAATAATGGGCGTATCACTGTCAGACATCACGGTGGAGGACACAAAAGACGCTATAGAATTATCGATTTTACCCGCAACAAAGTAGAGGTTCCTGCAAAAGTAGCTAGTGTTGAGTATGATCCGAACCGTAGTGCAAGAATAAGTTTACTGCATTACGTTGATGGTGAAAAACGTTATATCCTTACACCAGCAGGATTAAAGGTAGGAGATGTTATTCTCTCAAGTGAAAATGCTGATATCAAACCTGGAAATGCTCTGCCTTTGAAAAATATTCCGATTGGAACTCTACTTCACTGTATTGAGCTACGACCGGGAAAAGGTGCACAGTTGGGCCGCAGCGCAGGTGCAGCAATTCAGTTGATGGCGAAAGCAGACGACTATGCACAGCTCAAACTTCGCTCAGGCGAAATCAGAAAAGTAAGAATCGAGTGCATGGCTACAGTTGGAACTGTCGGTAATGCAGAGCACATGAATATTAATAAAGGAAAAGCAGGCCGTAATCGCTGGTTGGGCCGCAGACCTACAGTACGTGGTGTTGTCATGAACCCGGTTGATCATCCGCATGGAGGTGGAGAGGGTAAGACATCAGGAGGTCGACATCCTGTCACTCCTTGGGGTAAACCCACAAAAGGAGCCAAGACCAGAAAACGTAAAGATACTGACAAATATATTTTGAAGAGGAAATAAACAGTGCCAAGATCGTTGAAAAAAGGGCCCTTCGTTGATGGCCATCTGGAGAAAAAGATCACTGCGGCAAAAGCCAGCAATGATCGACGCCTGATTAAAACATGGTCAAGACGTTCGGTTATTTTACCTGATTTTATTGGTACAAACATCGCCGTACATAATGGCAACAAATTTATACCTGTTTTTATTACAGAAGATATGGTCGGTTATAAATTAGGTGAATTCGCGCCTACCCGAACATTTCGGGGACATGTAGGTAAAAACGATAAAAGAGCAAAACGCTAATGACTGCCCAAGCAACAGCAAGGAACTTAAGAGTGGCGCCAAGAAAAGCACGTTTGGTTGTCGATTTGATCAGGGGTATGAATGTGGTTCGGGCTATGGCTCAATTGAGCACATTACGCAACAGAGCTGCCTTACCTGTAATGAAAGTCTTGCAGTCTGCAATTGCGAACGCAGACAGACACGATCCTGAAGCAGAAGTAGATAACTTCAGGGTTATCACTGCATACGTAGATGAGGCACGTGCGCTCAAACGTTTTCGACCTAGAGCAATGGGTCGTGCATCAGGTATTAAAAAACGCTCCAGCCACATCACGCTGGAAATCGGAGAATAAAGTCTTAATCATTAAATTTCTTTTGTTAACAAAAGTAATTCACGTTTTTCAAGGTAAATTGTGGGACAAAAAGTAAATCCAATCGGTTTGAGGCTTGGTATTTCCAAGACATGGAACTCCAAGTGGTTTGCAGAGAAAGATTATGCAAGTCAACTGAAACAGGATTTGGATATTCAAAAGTTTGTAAAAGCTCGTCTCAAGCATGCGGCAATTTCGAAAATCGAAGTCGAGCGCACAGCCAAAAAAACAAAAGTAAATATTTTTTCAGCGCGCCCAGGAATAATCATCGGTAGAAAAGGTGATGAAGTTGAGCGCCTAAAGCAAGAGCTCAGTAAACGTACCCCGCATGATGTGGTAATAAACATTAAGGAAATTAAGCGCGCGGAAATTGATGCGACCTTGATCGCGGAAAACATCGCCAGTCAGCTTGAACGTAGAATTGCCTACAGACGTGCAGTCAAACGTTCAATACAAGCAGCTATGCGCATGAATATCGCAGGTTGTAAAGTCATGGTCGGTGGTCGCTTGAACGGTGCCGAGATCGCCCGTTCCGAGTGGGTCCGTGAAGGACAAGTAAGACTGCATACTTTACGCGTTGATATTGATTACGGTGTTGCTGAAGCAAACACAACCTATGGCATTATTGGAGTTAAGGTCTGGGTTTATCGTGGGGAGGATTATGGAAAATCCCGCGGAAGACGATCATAGAGATTAGAGAGTTATAGCCATGTTAATGCCAAAAAAGACAAAGTTTCGAAAACAGATGCGCGGTAGAATGCAAGGAGACGCGCATACTGGGAATAAGATTAGTTTCGGTTCTATAGGCCTGCAAGCAATTGGTCGTGGATACCTTACAACACGACAGATTGAAGCAGCACGGCGAGTCATTACAAGAACATTAAAACGTGGTGGAAAAACTTGGATTAGAGTATTTCCAGATAAACCAGTAACCAAGCGACCTGCGGAAACCCGAATGGGTAAAGGAAAAGGTGCGGTTGATACATGGGTGGCAAAAATACATCCAGGACGTGTTCTTTACGAAATCGATGGTGTACCTGAAGTAGTTGCTTATGAAGCATTACGTTTGGCTGCATACAAAATATCCATTAAAACAAAAATTATCAAAAGAGCTGCTGTATTATGAAGGCTTCTGAATTACGAGCTCTGCCAGTCAATGAACTGGAAGCAAAAATGATAGACCTTAAAGAAGAATACCTACGTTTACGCTGCGGACATGTATCACGGCAGTTAGCGGATGTTATTATGATCAAAAAAACACGACGTAATATAGCCCGCTTGAATACAGTGTTGACTGAAATACAGGCACAACAATCACAAGTGGAAGGCTAAAATGAGCAAACTGAAGTTGCAGAGTGGAGTTGTTGTCAGTGATAATATGGACAAGTCCATTGTCGTTAAGGTTGAGCGTAAGGTTAAACACCCTATTTACAAAAAGACCATCAAACGTTCAAAGAAATTCGTGACTCATGATGAGAATAACGAATGCAAGATTGGGGATTTAGTAGAAATTGCCGAGTGCAGACCCTTGAGCAAACGTAAGCGTTTCAGATTATATAAGCGGGCACAATGATACAAACACAAAGCATCCTGGGAGTTGCTGATAACTCCGGAGCAAAAAGACTGATGTGCATCAAGGTTCTTGGAGGATCAAAGAGGCGATATGCACGGGTAGGAGATGTCATTGTTGCATCTATCAAGGATTGCCTTCCTCATTCTAAGGTAAAATCAGGTGATGTAGTCAGGGCTGTGGTAGTCCGTACAAAAAAAGAATTTCGTCGTACAGACGGCAGTTACATTAAATTTGATGAAAACTCTGCTGTAGTAATTGACGCTAAACGTGAGCCGGTGGGAACACGAATATTCGGTCCGGTAGCAAGAGAGCTCCGAGTTGGAAAATTCATGCGTATCCTCTCACTCGCCCCGGAAGTATTGTAAAGTTTAGAAATGAAAACTAACCAGCGAAAAAAAAGAAGACCTAATATTAGACGCGAAGACACTGTGATGGTTATTTCCGGGAAAGAAAAAGGACGTACCGGACGTGTAATAACTGTTGATTGGAAACGTGAACGTTTACTGATTGAAGGTGTGAACATGGTAACTCGTCATACTAAGCCAAATACTGCGAATCAACAGGGTGGTTTGGTAAAAACTGAAGCGCCTGTTCATTATTCCAACGTTCAGCTTTTTAACCCAACTTTGAACAGAGGTGTGCGTGTGAAAATACAAACTAGCGATGCAGGTGTGAAAAATCGGGTCTGTGTAAAATCAGGAGAGGTACTAGGATAATGGCAAATAGTCACTTGTTGCAGACCTACAAATCAGAGGTCGTGCCTCAGCTTCAAAAGAAGTTTAATTACAAAAACACACATCAAATTCCAGCGATCAGGAAAGTCACCATAAATATAGGCCTAGGTGAAGCAGTGCTGAATCCTAAAGTGGTCGAAGCAGCAAGCAAACAGTTGACTTTGATTGCCGGACAGAAACCTGTGATTACACGTGCAAAAAAGTCTATTGCTGGATTCAAGCTACGTGAAGGCATGCCGATCGGTTGCATGGTCACTTTGCGTAATCAGCAAATGTGGAATTTTCTTGATAAGTTACTACACGTCGCAATGCCACGTATTCGTGACTTTCGGGGGATATCACCAAAAGCATTTGATGGATTGGGAAATTACACTATAGGTATTAAGGAACAGTTAATTTTTCCTGAAATTGAATTTGATGACGTGGATAATGTCCGTGGAATGAATATTTCTATCGTGACCTCTGCTCCTAATGATGAAGAGAGTTTTGCAATGTTGCAGGACTTAGGATTTCCTTTTAGAAAATAGATCTGATGGCAAAAAAATCAATGATCGCCAAAAGCGAGCGTACACAAAAATTCAAAGTGCGCCAATACAACAGATGTGGATATTGCGGACGACCTCGTGGTTATTTGAGAAAGTTCGGTATGTGCAGGATTTGTTTTCGCAAAAACGCTAACTTCGGACTTCTTCCTGGAGTCACAAAGGCCAGTTGGTAATAATTAAAAAAGATTCTCAAGAAAGTTGTGTTATGTCAATGAGTGACCCAGTTGCGGATTTATTAACACGCATCCGCAATGCGAATATGAGGAATAAAGATAGTCTGGAACTGTTATCTTCCAGAATGAAACTGAACATCGTTAAAGTTCTGAAAGATGAAGGTTTCATTACAAACTGGGAATTGGATGAAAAAGGTAAATTCCCTCAACTCCGTATCTGGTTAAAGTATGTAGATGATTTATCGGTAATCCGTGAGATTAAACGTATCAGCAAACCAGGATTACGCCTCTACACAAAAGGTAAAGATTGCAAACCTGTTTTAAACGGACAGGGAATTTCGATCCTTTCTACTTCAAAAGGGATTATGAGCGATCGACAATGCCGAAACGATAATATCGGCGGTGAAGTGCTTTGCACTGTCTGCTAGTCTGGATTCAAAGAGAATAAAGAATGTCAAGAATTGGTAAAAGACCCATCAAAGTAACTCAGGGAGTTGAAGTTTCTTTTAAGGAACGTCAGCTTTCAGTGAAGGGGCCTAAAGGAGAGTTGGAACTCACAGCTCATCCTGCGATCGAATTAAAAATCGATGATGAAAACATCTATGTCAGCCCTGCTGACCTGAATGGACCGATGACACCCATGCTTGGGACAACCTGGGCTTTGATCACAAATATGATTCATGGTGTTACTGAGGGATTTCAAAAACAGTTAAACCTCGTCGGTGTCGGTTATAAAGCGGCAGTCAATCAAAAAATTATAGAGTTAAATTTAGGTTATTCACATCCTATAAAATACACTCTACCTGAAGGTATAAAAGCAACGGTTGACGCTAATACCAAGATTATGCTTGAGAGTTCGGACAAACAACTTTTGGGGCAGGTAAGTGCAGAGATACAAAAATTCAGACCGCCCGAGCCTTACAAGGGTAAAGGGATTTTATTTGAAGGTGAACAAATCAAGCGTAAAGCCGGTAAAAGCGGTAAAACATAATATTTAAGTTATAGCTTAACATGGAAAATGCGGCAAAACGTCTGAAAGGTAGACTAACCAGACACAGACGCTTAAGAAAAAAAATCTCCGGGACAGAACTGCGCCCACGATTAGCAGTATTCAGATCTTCAATGCATATTTATGTGCAGGCAGTTGATGATATTGCAGGGACAACAATTGCTTCTTCTTCAACAGCAGTTATCAAGAAGTCGCTAAAAAAGACCTATACAGGAAACAAAGATGCTGCTAAAGCAGTTGGTGCTGACGTAGCAAAGAAACTTTTAGAGAAATCAATTTCATCAGTTGTCTTTGACCGCGGTGGTTTTGTTTATCATGGACGTGTACAGGCCTTAGCAGATGGTGCTAGGGAAGCTGGCTTAAAGTTCTGAAAACCGGTAAAGCTGAAAAAATGGTAAAATAGTGGCAGAAAAACATTCAGATAAAAACGAATTAATCGAAAAAGTAATCAGAGTAAACCGAGTAGCCAAAGTGGTGAAAGGTGGACGTCGTTTTAGCTTTAGTGCCTTGATTGTTGTCGGTGACGGCCGCGGTAAGGTTGGACTAGGTCTTGGAAAGGCTGGCGAAGTTGTGGAAGCAATTCGTAAAGGAGTTGAACAGGCTTCGGCGAGTATGAAAAAAATTACTGTGGAAGGCACTTCAATTCCACATCTGGCAATTGGTAGATTTGGTGCCGGCAAGGTTATAATGAAGCCTGCAGAAAAAGGTCATGGAATCATTGCCGCGGGTGCAGTTAGAGCAGTCATGGAAGCTGCGGGTATTATGGACATCAGTGTAAAGTGTTTAGGTTCAAGGAACCCAAACAACTTGGTACGTTCAACTCTTGAGGGTTTGTATAATCTTAGAAGTACCGAATGGATTGCACGTGCAAGAGGTAAAGACATCGAATATTTAAACCAGCAGTAAACATGAGCAAGAAAATAAAAGTAACACAGATTCGAAGTCGAATAGGTGCTAAAAAAAATCAAATAGCCTGTCTTAGTGGATTAGGATTAAGAAAAATAAACAGTTCTACGGTCCTTGATAATACTCCGGAAGTACGAGGCATGATACGAAAAGTAAATCATCTTGTCCGGATTGAGACAGCAGTTTAAATAACAACGGTATAACTATGTATCTTCACGATCTTGAATCAACTAAATACAAGCCACGTAAACGAGTAGGCAGAGGTCCTGGAAGCGGGAGCGGAAAGAATTGTGGCCGCGGACAAAACGGTGCAAAATCTCGTTCTGGTTACAAACAGAAAAAAGGCTTCGAAGGTGGACAAACACCACTTAAGCGAAGACTGCCTAAGTTTGGCTTTACAAGTCCAAACAAAGTTTATGCTCAACTGATAAATCTGCAAAACCTTGAAGATGCGGACAGCGTAACAGCAGGAAGCAACCTTGATAAAAACAAACTGAAAGAATTAGGTTTTATCAAAAAAGCAGATAAGCCCGTAAAACTCTTAGGCAACGGTAGTATAAGCAAAAAAATAACTATTGAAGTAGATATGGTTAGTGTTAGTGCTGCGGAAGCAGTTTCA
>JACNKY010000195.1 GCA_014381795.1 Pseudomonadota bacterium
TCAGGTGTCCGCGTAGAGTGTGGTATGGATAGGATTCCGGTGATCCCCAGCGCGGTACGTCATAACCCAAATGCCGATGAGCTAATTTTTCCAGAATGAGTGGAGACACCATACCTCCTGCATTATAACGAACATCAACGATCAAACCCTCACGGTCAACCTGGGATAAATAACCTCGATGAAACTCTGCTATTCCATGCGTACTCATGTCCGGAAGGTGCAGATAACCGATACGTCCATCCGTCAGCGAGTCAACGCTTTTCACATTATTTCCTACCCACTCGCGGTAACGCACTTCTTGTTCACCGATCATGGTTTTTACTACGACTTGACGTGTAACCGGAGCGCTTTTTTTTGTGCCCTTCTTTTTGCTGCCGCTTTCAAGCACTGTAAGTGGGACAAACTGACCTGCCTGATGCACGAGCAATTCTCCGGGAGTTTTGTGTTCATCAAGCTGGACTCCTCCGACTGCCAAAAGATGATCACCTTCTGAAACGAGGACACCCGGTTCTGCCAAAGGTGAATGTTCGTTGGTTTTCCAAATATCACCTGAATATATTTTTTGAAAAATCCATGAGCCCTGCTTTGTGTCAAAAACAATATCAGCCCCCAAACATCCAACCGGATAACGCGGTGCATACGGATAATCACCACCATACTCATATGCGTGAGATGTCCCCAGTTCTCCCTGCATTTCCCAGATTAAATCAGATAGTTCTGAGCGTGAACCAATTCGCGGGAGTAAACAAGCGTAGCGTTGGTAAACCCTTTCCCAATCAACGCCGGAGAGGTCTTCAGTCCAAAAAAACTCTTTTTGCAGACGCCATGATTCCTGAAACATTTGCGTCCATTCTTCCTCATACTGCACGGAAATTCGGATACGGTTCAAATCCAGCCAGCCGCTTTTTCTGGAAAAATGTTTTTCTGCTTTAAGCTCTTCCGGAACAGGAATTCCTGCTTCAAGAACACGCAACTGATCACCTGAACTGTAGAGCATGGTACGTGCGGAATTATCGGCTTCATCGACTGAGGAAGTTTGTATAAAACCAACATTGTCGACTATTGTTTCAATTTCCTGTTTCTCAAAATCATACATCCACAAGATACCTTCATCCTTTTCCAGATCATCTTCATCCGCAGTATCATCGAAGCTTGCCGAGAGTGGAAATTCACTGAAAACAACTTTGTTTGCAAGGCCAGTAATTTGTTCATAAACACCTTCTGCAACCGGAAATTCTATAATTCTATCCGCAATTCCGGCTAAGTCTATTTCGACTGCGAGTTTTTTTTGTTCAGGAAGCTTTTGACCTTTTTTGTTTTTAGCATCCTGTCCTTCTTGACTTCCGCAGCTTTCAGTTTCTCCAAGTTCACGTCCGGGGGCATGCGGTTTTGCTACGAAAGGATTCTGCGCGTCTTTTTTCAGTGTCAACAGATACGGTTTCATTGAGCGGGAAAATGAGGTGCCTGTTTGCACAGTGTCCCAGATAGGGTTGAATGTTCTTGAAGAAAGAAAATACAACCAACGTCCATCCGGATCAAAAGACGGACTGAAATCATAACGAACCGGCTTTGTAATTTGAAGCGCTTCTGAGGGTTTTACACTTTTACCGGTTGCAGTCGGTTTGAGATCTAGCAGGAAAATCGCAGTCAGTTCGAGACTTAAATATTTGGTATAAGCCAGCCATCTCCCATCAGGTGAAAAAACAATTTCACGGATTTCACGTACCTTCGAGTGATCAAGTTTGTTAATCCGCCCGGTTTCAGCGTTCATTAAAAAAAGTTCCATCCGGCTTGTTGTCAACGCGAGATGCGGATGTCGTGGTGAAACCGCAATTTCCTGGATACGTCCCGGGGGAAGTTTGTGCGAACAAACAGGTGTTTCGGACGGAAAAGCTTCAAAGACGTCAAGTTGCTCTTCCATAGCTGAAAGTTTTTTTGCTTTACTTTGTACCACGGATGCATCTGAAATTGCCGCCAATTTTCCATCAGCCAGCCAGCAGGGCAAACGATAGCGTACACCGTCGCGAATTCCGTGTTGCCGAACAGCTTGTTCCCAAAGCGGCATCGAAAATAATTTTCCACGTGCAATAAGGGCGACCTCATGTCCCTGAGGGTGCAGCATGGTTTCTTCCCAGTATGCTTCGCCGTAAAAAAAACGACGCTGCAAACGGGTTTTAGTTGAATGCCAGCCAATGTTTATTTGTGCTTCACGTTTAGCAGAAGCTTTTTCCTGAGGATCAAGTTTCCATAATTCTCCACCCACATGATAAACAAGTGTGTTTCCATCTGTTACCGGAAAACGTACGTAGTATTCTTTTTGAAAAGTTTCTTGTCGTAATTCTTTGCCTTGAGCAGTACAGGAATACAAATTACCGAGACCTTCATGATCTGAAATGAACCACAGTCTTTTTCCCAACCAAAACGGTCGCACAGGATTTCCCGGAAGATCACCAAACAAACGTCTAAAATTTCCTGTATTCTGTGCGTCAACCCAGATTTCACCAGTCATTCCTCCACGATAGCGTTTCCAGCGTGAATTATTCAGAGTGTTGCGTCCCAGAACGATTCCATTTTTTCCGCTTAACTGCTGATTCGCCGTCATGGCCGGACCGAAAGGCAGGCGTTCTACTGGACCGCCGTTGAGCGAAACCTGATAAAGCCAGGCGTCGCTGCCCCGACTGTGAACAGACTGGTGTGTGCTGCGGAACCAGATATATTGTCCGTCTTTCGACCAACCCACGATATGCGTAACGCTGTTTAACCAGGTCAGTCGCTGGAGTGGTCCACCGCTGGATTCCATCAAATAAACGTCATGCTCACCCTCTTCCATAGTACAGCAGGCAATCCAGTGTCCGTCATGAGAAAAGGCTGGGGAATGAGTTTCACTGAGTGCACTGGTCAAACGTTGGGCGCGTCCTCCTTCAAGTGGAACCTGCCACAAGTCGTTTTCACTGACAAAGACGAGTTGATTTTGAAATACTGTGGGCTGGGTGTAATAGCCTTGTCCGCTTCCGTTTACTGTAGGGCTTTGTTTGCTGGAGTTCTCTTTATTTGATTTCACGTGTACTTAAAAATAGTTAAAATGTTAATGCTTATTTTAATTCAATTGTAATTCTGTAAACAATTCCTTCTGGACTTTTACGGTTACTTTCGATGATGTTCCGACCTTTAAATTCTTCAATTTCCTGCAAATTATTTTTTAGGATCTGCAGCCGGTCATAACTGTCAATAGTTCCGCTGAGCGAAAAGCGTTCCGGCGCATATTCTAAACTGTCCACTTGAAAAGGAGCGTCTACATCCAGCAGCGCGGAAATATTATTGAGAAATTTCAAATTAAAATAGTCACGTTTTTCAAATTTTTTACTGTTTTCAATATAGTCTTTTCGCTGCTTTATTTTATCTTGCAGTTCTGTCAGCATGGCATTAACACCGGAAGCAGAAGTATTGGGTAAAACTCTGTGTAGTTCAGCTTTTAGCAGTCGTTCCGCGCGTGCTATATCCTCTTGCAGCAGGTTTAATTTTGTGCTTGTCTGCCAGGCAAAACTTACTAAAATTATTGTCATTAAACTTACTGCAACAGTTACAGCACCGCGATTTCTGCGTAAAAAACGTTTCCAAGGAGTACTTTCGTGATAGAGACTCAGCTTGTGTGGTTCCAAAAATAATTCTGCTGTTTTACGCAACTCACCCAAGATCCCCCAATGTTTGCGTTCAGTCAGGGAAAGCAGGGACTCCTGCTGCTTGATTGAATCAAGCTCAGCGGAAGACTCCTCCTCATTCTGTTGCTTTTCCTCCTTTTCAGCTCCGACATTAAGATCACTCTCTGAGCTGTCGTTTTGTGTTTGTTCGTCTGATTCTTCACGCTGTTTTGCCTCAAACATCAATTCTTCAAGCGTGTCCGGAGCTTTCACCTCCAGCTTAGGAGTAGCAGAAATTTCAGCATTTAACTTAACATCCGAGCTGGTGGAAAAGCTAAAACCTTCTGCTGATCTTTCGGCAAAAGCTTGTGCTTCTGGGAGGGGAAATGAACGTATCCGGAAGACAACGCCATCCCATTTAATCAGCGGTCCAAAGATTCCAAGGACTTCAATTTGACTTTCTGAACTATAATGTTTTATGCGTAAATGCAGGGTGAGCTGTGCACATAAGCAGCGCAGTTCCTCTTTGAGTTGAAGGAAAGCGGCAGCATCCGCATTTTCGCTTTCCGTATTTTCTGCTGAGTCCTGAGATTTGGCAAAATTCTGCAGGAAAGACGGAAGAGTTATCTCTTCAGCAGAGAAGTGCTTCCGGAGGATTTTCGGAATACTGTTGGGGAAAATCTTAATTTCATCCAAACGGCCGTCACGGATTGTGTTCACGAAAGTTTCATCACCGCCGAGGTAAATTTGAAACAAGTCACGTTGTTCAGGCAAGCCTGAATTATTATTGATTTTTGAACGGAAAAGCGCATATGCGGCACAATCAATGTTCCGGATCAACAAGTCACGCTCCAGACACAACTGCTGCAGTTGCTCTAAACGCTGCCGTTCCATCAGCAAAACCAGAGCTTCCGAATTTTGCTCTGACATCAAATGCACCTGCACACTGTATGCGGAATCTGCGAGCTCACCCATCAATTCTTCTTCCAACTCAAAAGGCAGTGCTTGTTCTACTTTTTTACGTTCCTGAAATGGAAAAGTAATTTTACGGAAAGTCACATCTTCCGCAGGTAACAGAAAAGTAATCGAGTGATCCCGCCATTGCTGACGGTCTAAAAACTTGCCGATCAGCTTAATCCACTGCTCTGAATCAGTGCCGCTTTCATCCTCTGAATCACTATCACTCAATGCTGAAAAACCAACACTGTCTTTTGTGATGAAAACAGTATTGTTTTTTTTGCTCAGACAAATACCTTCTATGCAGGAAGAGCTTGCAGAAAGTAGATAAAAGACGTTATCCATGAAATAGCATTTTAGCGGCTGTAAAGATCAGTTCAAAGTTGAGTATAACTTTAACAGAATCCTGCAAATATCTCAAAGAATTGAAATACCATTTACGTTTCAGCTTGTAGAAAAATGTGAATATGGTCAAAATCCTCGGAACATTTTATCTTTTTGCTTTAAATAAATATCTAGGAGTTAACTAATGGCTAAAATGGAGTTGGAAGTCGGAACATGTCCCACTGGTGTTTTGCTGGCACTCAAGTCAGTGGACGGCAGGATGCACCAAGTTACTGCCATTGAAATGACGAATGATGAAGCACTCGAGATTATAAAACTGATTCAGCAAAAAGTTAAAGAAAATCTTGAGATTCCTGAAGCTACTGAAATTAATTAACTTAAGTGCGATTCTAAGGACATAAGATGAAACAGGAGAACAAATTAATCTGGGGCTGGGCCATGTATGACTGGGCAAACTCAGCTTTTGCCACCACTGTTATGGCAGGTTTTTTCCCTATCTTTTTTAAGCAGTACTGGAGTGTCGGCGCAGATGTAAATCAGAGTACAGCGATGCTCGGTTTTGGAAATTCAATCGCGAGTTTGTTTGTTGCACTGATGGCACCTCTGCTTGGAGCAATTGCCGACCGAGGTTGCATGAAGAAAAAATTTATGATTTTCTTCGCCTATTTAGGAGTCTTGATGACTGCAGGCCTGTATCTGGTAGGAAAAGGTGATTGGATGATGGCGATTTTTGTTTATGTGATGGGAGTAATCGGTTTTTCCGGCGCTAATATTTTTTACGATTCACTGTTGCCCAGTGTGGCGGATGAATCAAAGGTGGACTCGGTTTCCAGTTTAGGGTTTGCCATGGGTTACCTCGGCGGTGGGCTGCTGTTTTTACTGAATGTTGTGATGACTCTCCAACCCGCGATCTTCGGACTTGCTGATGCAGGCGAAGCGGTACGCTGGTCGTTTGTGAGTGTGGCAATTTGGTGGGGAGCATTTACATTTATTACCATTGCATGGGTTCCGGAACCGGAAACTGGAATAAAGGAGAGGCAGGGAGGTTCTATCATTGAAGGATTTAAGCAACTTTATAGAACTTTTCAGCAAATACGTCATTTAAAAACTATACTATTGTTTTTGCTGGCCTACTGGTTTTATATAGACGGTGTGGATACTATCATCAAGATGGCGGTGGATTATGGGATATCGATCGGTTTTGAATCGAATGATCTGATAATTGCACTGTTGATTGTACAATTTGTAGGTTTCCCCGCAGCACTAATCTTTGGTAGATTAGGTGAGCGCTGGGGTGTCAGACCGTCAATATTTCTAGCTATTGTAGTTTATATCGCCGTGACAATCTGGGGAACAATGATGCGTGAGAAATATGAGTTTTATGTGCTGGCAATAGTGATTGGTCTGGTACAGGGAGGTATCCAGGCGCTGAGCCGTTCCTATTACTCCCGCCTCATTCCTAAAAATCAGGCTGCTGAATATTACGGATTTTACAATATGCTCGGCAAATTCGCCGCTATTATCGGACCTGCTTTGATGGCTGTAGTAGGACTGACGATGAGAAACGTGCTGATGCCTGAATCTCCAACCGCGGAACAGTTAATCGAAGTTGGTCAGGATGCATCACGTTGGAGCATTGCTTCGATAATTGTGTTGTTTGTGATAGGTGGAACGTTGCTCTTTTTTGTAGATGAAGAAAAAGGCAGGGCGGAAGCAGATTACCTAAGTAAAAACTAAATCAATTTATAAAAATAAACTTTATAAAACTGGAATAACACGGGCTCTTTCTACTTCCAAAGAGCAATCCTTTTTTTGTAGGCATCTCTCGTAATTTTTGTATCTTCAATAAACTTTGGTAATTCATCCATAGTCAACGCCTGCGGACCGTCCACCAGTGCTTCCGAAGGAGACGGATGAAAATCAACCAGCACCATATTTGCGCCAGAAATAATTCCCTGTGATGTTGCATGTAAAACATCCAAAACCCCATCCGGTGAAGAATCCCTTGTGCCTACAGAATGGGAAGGGTCAATACAAACCGGCATCTTGGTCAAGCGTTTGACGATCGGTAAATGAGCAAAATCGACCATGTTACGGTGGGGCTCGTTAAACGATGTCTTCATCCCTCTTAAACAAAATATAACCTGATTGTTTCCTTCACTGGCCAGGTATTCCGCGGCATTGAGAGACTCATTCAAAGAAATTCCGAATCCTCGTTTGAGCAAAACAGGGTATGTGTTCTGCCGTCCGATTGCTTTCAGCAATTCAAAATTCTGCGTGTTCCGTGTACCAATTTGCAGCATTACACCGGTTGGTCTTCCCAATTTTTCCAGGCATTCATCAATTTCCTCAATGTGTGCTTCATGGGTTACTTCCATCGCAATCACCTTGATTCCATACTTGCCTGCCAACTCAAAAACATAGGGTAGACATTCTTTACCGTGTCCCTGAAAAGAATAAGGGTTTGTACGTGGTTTATAGGCTCCCATCCTCGTGCAAACCTGTCCATTCTCTTGCAATGCCTGGAACATACGTTCTACATTATCCGGATTGTCAACGGCGCATAGTCCGGCAAAAATATGAAAGCTGTCCTGATTAAAACGAACTCCGTTGTATTCAAAATCAATAGAACCTGTTTCCTTTGAGTGACGTCCCAGTATTCTGAAATCATGGGTAATCCGGACAACACGCTCCACCGCCGGCAGTGATTCGATTTCTTCTTGATTGACTTCGGCGGTATTACCGATTAAATATATTTCAGTAAGACCTTGCCCTCTGCCCTGTACTTTGTGTTTTTTTAAACGTATTTTTTCCAAATTGCTAAGGTGCTTCCACGTATGTTTATATTCTTCACTGTTTTCGTCAGTGTCTGGGATTAATATTACTAACATTTGTTATTTTGCTGATTGTTGATACGACTGAGAATAAAAGAAAGTGAAAGCGCTTAAAAAGGCAAATCGTCGGAGGTTTCATTTTCCAGCCAGCCAGGTTGTTCCTGTGGTATCTGTCCGGATCCGGTTTGGGGAGGTTTTGGAGCAGAAGGGGTTGCTGAGCTTTGTTCTGCAACCAGTTTCCATGCTTGCAGCGTGTTAAAATATTTCACTTGCCCCTGAGGATTTGTCCATTCACGTCCTCTTAAGTCGAATGAAATTTCAACCTGCTGACCTTCCTGAAAAGAATCCAACAATTCGCAGCGGTCCTGCACCATTTCAAATTGCAGAGCTTGTGGATAATCCGGATTGCTTGCGTACTCTACCACAAACTCACGTTTGCGAAAGCGGTCCGAAATTTGTACTGTTTCTGCTATTTTTTTTATTGTACCTTTGATTTCCATAATATTTTAAAAAGTAATTTAATTTCGCGTTAAGCTGGAAGTTCGTTTTCCACCAATTTAACCCAGTAACTGGCTCCGATCGGGAGAACATCATCGTTAAAGTCATAGTGTGAACTGTGAAGCATGCAACCTCCTTCACCTTTTCCGGGACCGATACCAAGCCAGACATAACAGCCAGGACGAGCCTCCAGCATGTATGAAAAATCCTCTCCTCCCATGCTGGGTGTTGGATTACGGATGATATTTTCTTCGCCGAGCAAATCAACAACTGCCTTTGCTGAAATTTCTGTTTCCGCAACTGAGTTGATTGTTGCCGGATATCCTGACATATAGTTGAGTTCACAAGTTCCTCCGTAAGCGGCGCAGACACCTTCTGCTACACGTAACATGGATGAAGGAATTT
>JACNKY010000178.1 GCA_014381795.1 Pseudomonadota bacterium
GACTCCCCTTGGGGACGCCAGCTTTCTGAGCGTTATCTCTCCACTCTCCGGTGACAAGCTGCACCAAAAAAACTTAAATTAAATTGGCTTTTCAAAATCCGGATAACGATTTCTGCTCATCCTGTCTATCTCATCTTTTGGGGACGTAGCTCAACTGGTAGAGCGCAACGCTGGCAGCGTTGAGGTAAGGGGTTCGACCCCCCTCGTCTCCACCAATCCCTATTAATAATGCAATAACGAATTAATATTATTAATATAATTTGATTGTCTTTATTGTTACTGGGATAGGTCTATCCAATAAATCTATCTCCATAACATAAGAATTTATTAATAATTTGCTTACGAATTGAACCCCAGGGTCACACTACGCCCCTCTCCTATTTTACGTAAAGTAGTTTTCCGCATTTATTCCTTATGCCAGTCAAAATTCAAAATACCTGATATGCAGAATTTTTTTCCACGTCTGATGAAGACTTCACCCAGATCACTTTATTTGCCGTTTTCCCTGGGACATTTTGCCAACGACATCGTTCCTTGTTCCGTGGTTGTTCTGGCTCCAGCAATCGCATTGGAAATGGGACTTAACCCGATGGAGGTTGGATTGTTGCTGACCCTTCACAGTTTCGGCGGTGCTCTGGGTTATCTCCCATCCGGTTTACTGGCAGATTCTTTCGGGAACCGGGGAAACCTCCTGATGCTTACCTTCTGGTGGGTCGGACTCGGTTATCTGCTCGCTTCTTGGGCCCCAGGATTCTGGTCCCTGGCACTTCTGTTTGCCTTGGCAGGTTGCGGGGACGCAGCCTGGCATCCTCTGGCGACGGCCATACTGGTGCAGTCTGACCCGCAAAACCGGGGACAAGCTTTGGGGTTACATGCCATAGGCGGAACTCTTTCCGCAGTGATCGGCCCGGTGATTGTCGGATTTCTGCTGGTTTCAATGGACTGGCGTGAAGCCCTGCACTGGCTCATCCTGCCAACTCTGCTGGTCGGTGTTCTCTTTCTTCGAATCCGGAAATGGGTACCAGAACAGCCGCACCGCAAGGCTTTTTCGAAGGAAGATCTTCAGCATCTCTGGAAAAGCTGGACTAAAAAAAGGGGGCTCTTGATCATTTGCCTGATCAGTAGTTACCACATGTCGCTGGTGGCCCTAATGAGCATGATTCCCCTGTACCTCAGGGAATTTCACGGATTAAGTTCCGCCATGACAGGTTTGGCCTTTGGAATGATGGTCCTTTTCGGGGCTTTTATGCAACCTCTGATGGGAAGGCTCTCGGATCGTGCAGGCAGACACCGGGTGATTGTTTTCGGCATTGCCACTGCGGCTGTATGCGCTTTCATGATACCGGTTCTGGAAAACTTCGGGCTGCTGTCGATGATCATCATGTTCCTGCTGATCGGCGTTGGACTGCTCGAGGGGATCCGCTCATCGGTACTGGCCGCGGCAGTGGATTTCACTGGAAGCCGCGAAGGCACCACCCTCGGATTTGCCTTCACCCTGATGGATGGAATCGGCGCCTTTGGAGCTCTGCTTGCTGGATGGGCCGCAGGAATCCAGTTCAGTCATGCGTTTCTACTGGCCGGGATACTTTGTACTTTTTCGCTGATTCTTTGTTTTTGCGTTTCTTTCGTTCCGCCAGTGTCGCACACGCAGTCTGATAAAACATGAGTAAAGAATGATGGCTTGTTGGGAATTTATGGACGATTACCGGTGATTTTATATGTTCGATAAATTTGATATCAGCTTATAATCAGCACCTTATCAGATCTCTCCCTTAGGTCGAGCTAGCAAGAAGTATAAAATAATTTCAGTATCTTGCTTTAACTTGTATTTCAGGAGGTGTATGGGTTGTTTTAAATTACTAAACACATTGAGTAAAATCACCTTTAGTAATGAGTAAATTGTAATCATGATATAAAAATGTTTTATCGGCATGCAGATAAACAACTTAAACAAAGGATGTCTGAGCCGCGGATTCATTACTTGTTTTGACAGGAACTCGTCAAGCAGGCAAGACTACGCTTGCCCAATAATTGATGAAGGCATTTCCTGCTGAATGTCATTCTGCATCAAACGATGCTCTTCTCTGCACGGGATATCAGCAATTGATTGTGTAGCTATGAGAAATAGTGGAGCTTAAATTGTCCGCTAACAAGTCCAAAACTTGTCTGGCATTCACTTGAAAACAAGAACGACAACTTCTGACGATTTTGTAATATCTGGAATAAACTCCGCAAATTGATTGATATTTATTTGATTTCGTGAAATAAAAGTAGTTCAGAAAAAAATTTACACTTAACAGAAGACAAAAAATACATGAAGGTTTCTAAACACCTTTTGCTCAAACTGGCTCTCCTATTTTTCCTTTTTCCGACCTTTTTAGCAGCTCAAGAAGAACCGTCAAAACTCAGTGGTCCAGTTGTCAAGGGGATCGTGGAACAGTTTG
This sequence comes from Pseudomonadota bacterium, assembly GCA_014381795.1. GTDB lineage: Bacteria > SAR324 > SAR324 > SAR324 > NAC60-12 > Arctic96AD-7. Next base: position 2,445 of record JACNKY010000178.1, read on the forward strand.
TCTCCATGCATTATTCCCAAAAACCACTGGACGATGTGATGTCCTCAAAGATTTTCGAACTTTACCTGAACCGTCTGGATCCGGCGCATTATTATTTTCTGGAAGATGATGTGGCTGAATTCCGTAAATACGAATCACGAGTTGACGATTTGTTACGGCGCGGAAATGCGAATTTGGCCTTAGATATTTTTGAACGCTTCAAGACCCGTTTGTCGGAACGACTGGCGATGATGGAAGAATTTATGGGCGAGGATTTTGATTTCAGCGTTGACGCGAACTGGACACTGGAACGTTCGGATCAGCCTTATCCTAAAACCACCGCAGATGCCCGAAAAATATGGCGTACAAAAATTAAGTTTGATTTATTGACCCTCAAACTTGGTGACACCAGTCTCAAAGAAGGCAAAGAGCGTTTGATGAAACGTATCCGCGGATTGTGGAAAGATTTTTCACAATACGAAAATGATGATGTGGTTTCGATGTTTCTCAATTCAATGGCGGCGGCTTATGATCCTCACTCTTCATATCTGGCAGCGCAGGATTTGAAGAATTTCGATATTTCGATTAAACTTTCTCTTGAAGGCATCGGCGCGGTTTTGCGCTGGGATGACGGTTACACAGTTGTAAATTCAATCGTTCCGGGCGGTGCGGCTGCACGGCAGGGAAAACTCAAAACAGATGATCGAATAATCGCCGTTGCTCAAGGCGAAAAGGCTTTTGAAAGCGTGATCGATATGCGACTCAATAATGTGGTGCAATTGATTCGTGGAAAGCGTGGAACAAAAGTTGGGCTTCAAATACTACGGAAAAACAAGGATGGTTTCGATACGTTGAAAATAGTTATTGTGCGCGACAAAATTCTCCTCAAAGACGGAGAGGCACAGTCCAATATTTTTGAACAACCTCATGCCGGTGAAAATAAAAACAAACAAGAACCGCTTAGAATCGGCGTTATTAAACTGCCGTCTTTTTATGTTGATTTCAATGATCGACGGAAAAATCCAAAAAAATACAAAAGCTCTTCAAGGGACGTAAAAGCACATCTGGAAAAGTTTGTGGATGAAAATGTTGATGGTGTGATCCTAGACTTACGCAATAACGGCGGAGGAGGACTCGACGAGGCGATCAACATGGCGGGACTCTTCATTGGACTCAACCCCGTAGTCATTGTCCGACAGTCCGGAGGACGGAGAGTTACGGTTCACCGCAGCCGTGAGCGTGCGGTTTATACCGGACCTCTGGTGATTATGCTTAACCGCTACAGCGCTTCCGCTTCAGAAATTCTCGCGGGTGCTATGCATGATTTTCAACGCGCTTTGCTGGTCGGCGATACTACGACTTTTGGTAAAGGAACGGTGCAGAATATCTTTCAGCTTCCGGAAGGTTACGGTGCATTAAAAGTTACGATCGCACAGTTCTACCGAGTTTCCGGATGGTCCACCCAAAACCGTGGTGTTGAAACCAGTATCGTTTTACCATCGCTTAATAACGCCCGCGAAATCGGTGAATCGACTCTGGAGAATGCTCTGCCGTGGCGCTCAATTGATCAAGTTTCTTACCGTCCGAAAGGAAATTTTAAAACAGTACTTCCGGTGCTGAAAAAGCTCTCCTTAAAAAGAGTAACCGATTCAGAATATTTCCAACAAATTGATGAAGACGTGCAGGAATTTCTGACAAGCATAAAACCGCTGAAATATACCTCAATTCTTAAAATGCAGGAAGATGATTCACGGCGTAAAGCACAGCGTGACCTCGAACTTTCAAATGCGAGTAAGAAGGATACTGGAGAGGATTCCGCTGAGGAAGTTGAAAATACGGAAGAAAAAAAAGAAATTCAAACAGATGATTACATCAATGAAAGCATGGCAATTTTAGCAGACTACATTAACCTCCAGCAAAAGACCGAATAAGTATGAGCAGCGCTTCTTCCCCTGAGAAAATAATAAATATTAATGCACAAGAGGTTTTGATTTCCAGAGGGCAGATTAATCAACGCGTTGAAGAATTAGGCCGGCAAATCTCAGCCGATTATCAGGGACGCGAGTTGCACCTGGTTGGTGTACTTAATGGTGCATTTATTTTTTTGGCGGACCTTGTACGTCAACTCAGCATTCCCTGTCAAATCTGTTTTTTGCAGGCCTCGAGTTACAAAGATAAAAAGGTGAGTTCCGGAGAAGTGACACTGATGCACAATCTGGATTTAAGCGGAAAAGATGTGATGGTGGTTGAAGATATCGTTGATACAGGTTTAACGCTGAAATATATTCTCGAAGATCTACAACAGCAGAAACCAACATCAATCGAAATCTGTGCCTTATTAAGCAAAAACATTCCTGACAAGATTCCCGTCGAAGTTAAATATGTAGGCTTTGAAATTGAGGATCGTTTTGTGGTAGGTTACGGACTTGATTATGCGGAAAAATACCGTGAAGTTCCGCATATCGCCTGTCTGGACTAAGTTGAATTTTATGCAGCGGATTTGTTTATAAAAACTGTCTAGTAGTGCTATTGAACCTGCAAATTTGTTACGGCTGTCGATTATGTATTCTAAAATTCAATTCCTGCCGTAATCGTCTTCCATGCGCTCAATATCGTCTTCGCCAAAATAATCTCCGGTTTGTACCTCAATAAAACTCAAATCGGCTGTACCCTGATTTTCAATACGGTGGACTGAACCTCGTGGAATTTCTAATGATTCCCCACCTTTTTTGTTGAGTCGTTCTCCGTCAAGTGTTACGATGCCTTCTCCGGATAGGACAAACCAATGTTCCGCTCTTTGTTGATGTTTTTGCAGACTGAGACGCTGACCGGGGTAAACCACGATTCGCTTGACTTTGTGGTCCTCTTCGTCCGCAAGTACAGTGTAATAACCCCAGGGACGTTGATCTGTTTCGGCTAAATGTTTCATCTAGTTTTTTGCGCTGATTAGTGTTTATTTCGACAGCAACCATTCTAGTAAACTGGCAAAAATACACAAGACCGGACAGGCTTTTTGAAATAATTGATGGTGATATATCTTAAAGTTCAATAACATTACAAACTTGATGAACGCGAAACTCAAAAAAATTCTGCTCACGCTTGGACTGCTCTTTTTTGCAACTCAAGTCTATGCAGTCAAAGCTAAAATCCGCTTTCTCTTTCCTGTCAGCTCCAAAAGTGTGGTCGATGGTTTTGATAATTCAACTATCCAAACATCTGAATTTGTGCTGGCTTTTATGATGCCGCTTTCCCAACACACTCAACTGGGTCTGGGGTATTCATATTTCAACGCACGTGTCAAAGATCCGTTAACTTCTCCCGAAGGCTATTCTGGGAGCTTCCGCGCACACTTGCTGGAGCTAGGTGCAGGTTACTCAGGATTCGAACTGACGAGAACCATCTCCTTGGTTTTTGAGTCGGCAGTGCGGATTCCTGTCAGTGGTGAAGGCGAATTACAGGGAAATGAGACAACTCAGGACGCCACCGGCATCAGTGGCATGGGATACTATTTTAGTTCCGGTGTAGAGTACGGCAACCTTGAAATTTCATTATTTTATCAGCGTAGGGATTTGAGTTTCGACGGCCTGACAGTTACCCGCAGTGGGCTGAGCACAGATGTCGCTTTGCATATTACTGAATACGGTATTGCGTTGGGTTATACATTTTGACGATTGCTTATGTTTAATGTTCTTGTAAACAGTGAATACGAAATATTATTCAATCAGCTGAAAGCAGAAGCGCCGGATTCTTTTGAGTTAACGCTGGTTGATTTTTCAGCTCCGGATGAAAAACTGAATTCCTTGCTCTGCACGACAGACGCGATTATCGGTCAGGTAAATCTCAGTGACGCACAATACGAATCCGCGGACAGGCTTAAAATAATACAAACCTTGAGTGCCGGTTTTGACCGAATAGAGCTGGCAAAAGCCAAACGTTACAAGGTGATGATTGCCACCAATAACGGAGCAAATGCGATTTCTGTCGCAGAACATGTCTTGATGCTGATTTTCGCACTTTACCGACAACTGCTGTTTCACCACCGTTCTGTAACTTCTGGTCCCTGGAAAAATTTAAAACACACAAACAAAGAACTTTCCGGAAAAACCCTAGGCATATACGGACTTGGACGGATCGGCAAAGAACTGGCCAAACGTGCTTCAGCTTTGGGCGTTAAAGTCCAGTATTTTGACATTCTGCGCCAGTTTGAAACAGAAAAAGAATTAGGTCTAAAATATGTCTTTCCAGAAGAGTTGCTGAAAAGTTCCGATATCATCAGCTATCACCTTCCAAAAACCAGCTTTACCCACCATTTAATAAACAGGAATTCACTCCGTAAAATGCGTTCGGATGCACTTTTGATCAATTCCTCGCGTGGTGATGTCCAGGATGAAAATGCTATTTATGAGGCTTTGACTTCCGGTCAGATTTCTGCAGCCGGACTTGATGTTTTTGAGGTTGAACCACTGCCCGAAAACTCGCCGCTGCGAAAATTGGAAAATGTGGTTTTGACTCCTCACAGTGCTCCCGACAGCGAATGTTACATACGTTCGGTCCGGAACGCGCTGGAAAATCTGCTCAAAGTTTCAAAAGGTGAAGCTCCGCAATCAATTGCGGTTGACCATGAAAAAGAAACACGTAAGTTTCTGGAGCGTTTTCCGGATGTAGAATTCTTGCCCTCCTGACTTTTCCTAAAAATACTGAAACAAAATGGACTCTGTTTTGCAATATTAAAAACAGTAAATTTTGAATTAGTAAATTATCAAATCTGGAAATAAAGGAGCGGTTGTAATGAATCCGTATTTTGAACTAGGTGTAGAACCTGGAGTATCCCCTCAAAGACTGAAACAGGCTTATCGCCAGTCTGTTATGCGTTATCATCCCGATACGGGTGAAGGGAACGGCAACACGGATAAATTTCGACAAGTGACTGAAGCCTATCAGCTGCTGCAGAAAATGAATGCTTATGAAATCGCCAATTCCAGTAAAACAACGGCGAACAGAACCTCACATCTAAGACAAAAATTTTCTTCAGTTTTCCACAAAAAGAAACCACTTGAAGCGCAAACGACTAAGGCATGGTGGGAAAAAATAGAGGTACCTCAACCGACAAATGATAAGATTAAAGTTAACCGCCAGGCTACACATCTTTCACTTGCGGAATTGATCAACTGCGTTGAGCTTTCCGAAAATCAGTATGTGCGCCAGGTGGCACTGGAAGCAATTGCCGCAAAAAGAGATGAAGGCGGAGTTAATTATTTACTGCATCTGCTGCAAAATTCTGAACCTTCAGGACGTTCACAAATAATTCAGGCACTCGGACAAAGTGGATTTCAACGTGTAAATGAGTATTTGTTCCCGTTTGTGATGGATTCCTCTATCGAAGTTTCCGCTTCCGCAATCAAGGCACTGGAGCACATAAATACTGACAACCGTTCCCGTGTGATTGAACTGCTCCGTAAAAATACCTCAAACTGGCAAAATTCATTTTTCCATCCGCTGACAAAATTGAAAAAACGAGTGTTCTCCCCTTCATCTTCAAAACGCCTGCTGGGTAGTCTGTTATTACGTACCAGCAAACTCACTGAAGAACAATTGGAAATGGCTTTGCTCATGCAAAAAAGATTTCCGCTACTGCTCGGACAAGTTTTACGCTACCTCGAATACGTTTCTATTCCGGAAATTCAAAAATCAATTGCATGCCAGAAGAATTTCAGTTAGTCTAATATGTTATTCTAACTGTTATGAATGTTGAATATTGAGCTGATGTCGTGGCAGTTAAGCTCGCAAATAGTCTGAACTACACTCCCTAATTTGGAATGCAGAGTGAAACCTTAATCATCTTAATGTTTAACTTTTCAAGATTTATCGCTTCACTCGAAATGACACTGTCTTAGGATTTTTTGCGATTCTTTATTATCTTCGAATTTGTCAAATATTGATTTTAAAAATTAAAATATGCCAAAAACAGAATCAAATTCCGCTGCTGAAACAGATCAGCCTCAAACCCCTCAATATGTCCAGTATGCTCCGCCGTACGCTCAACCTTTCGAGGATGATACCATTGACTTGTATGAACTGTGGATAACTTTATGGAGCAAAAGATGGCTCGTGATTGGGGTGACTGCGGTTGCAGCAATAGGATCAGTGGTTTATGCCCTGTTGCAACCACCGGTTTACAAAGCTGAAGCACTACTCCTGCCGCCCAAAGCAAAAGATGTTCAATCAT
>JACNKY010000228.1 GCA_014381795.1 Pseudomonadota bacterium
GAAAAATTATCGAAGGTAGGAGCCGTAGGAAAAATTGTCCAGGCCGCAAAACATGGTAGCGACCCGATGCACATTATTGTGCAGGTAATGGATCGCTTTGAGATTATTGATATTGCTTCTGAAGATCCTATAATCAGGGCAAAAGTAGAATATATAACGTAAACGGGTGAAAAAGAATCGGAAGATGAACTAAAAGCTTTTTCCGTTTCCATCATTAATCTCATCAAAGAACTGGTACAACTAAACCCTTTGTTTAAAGAAGAACTAGGGCTTCTGATGGGACGAATCAATCTCAAAGATCCGGCGACACTTGCTGATTTTGCTGCATCGATGACAACTGCATCCGGAAAAGAATTACAGGAGATACTGGAAACAAAAAGCATAAAAATACGAATCGAAAAAGCATTGTACTTGCTTAGGCACGAACTGGAAGTAGCAAAACTGCAGGTAAAAATTTCTAAGCGGGTAGAGGACCGAATGTCTCAGCAGCAGCGAGAATTTTTCCTGCGGGAACAACTCAAGGAAATTAAGAAAGAACTAGGAATCACCAAGGAAGGTCCTGAAAGTGAAACAGATAAATTTGAAGCACGTATTAAAAAGCTTAAACTCTCTGAAGAAGCAAAAGAACGTATAGATGAGGAGCTTGAAAAATTACATTTAATTGAACCTGCCTCACCAGAATATAACGTGACACGAACATATCTGGACTGGCTGACAATTTTACCATGGGGGATCCACAGTAAAGATTTCTTTAATATTCAACGCGCAGCTCGAATTCTCAATCGTGATCACTATGGCCTTAAGGATGTCAAAGATAGAATTTTGGAATTGATATCTGTAGGAATCATCAATGGTGATTTGGCAGGCTCAATTGTTTTGCTGGTTGGACCTCCTGGTACTGGTAAAACTTCTGTAGGACAATCGATTGCCAAGGCTTTGGGACGTAAATATTTCCGTTTTTCTCTGGGTGGAATGCGTGATGAAGCAGAAATAAAAGGGCATCGTCGCACATACATAGGTGCACTTCCAGGCAAATTTGTTAATGCAATCAAAACTTGCAAAACTTCCAATCCGGTAATTATGCTGGATGAAATAGACAAAATTGGCGCAAGTTTTCATGGAGACCCTGCTTCAGCTTTGCTGGAAGTTCTAGATCCTGAACAAAACAAAGACTTTTTGGATCACTATCTGGATGTACGTTTTGATCTTTCGAAAGTACTTTTTATTTGTACTGCAAACCAAACAGACACAATTCCACCTGCACTGCTGGATCGAATGGAAGTAATCCGACTTTCAGGTTATATTCTGGAAGAGAAACTGCAAATTGCCCGTAAACATCTTTTACCAAAACAACTTAAAATACACGGACTCAAGAAGTCACAGTTTTTTCTGCCAAAAGTTGTTCTACGTGAAATGATTGATGGTTATGCCAGAGAAGCAGGTGTAAGAAGTCTGGAAAACAATCTTAAAAAAATAATGAGAAAATCCGCACGTAAGATTGTAGAGGAAGAAATTGAAAATGTTAAGATTACTAAAGATGATCTGCCTGAAATGTTGGGACGCAAGACTTTCGCAGAAGAAACTCGTTACAAAAAACCTAAAGTTGGAGTCATAACCGGTCTCGCGTATACAAGTGTCGGCGGAGCTACTTTGTTCATAGAAGCATCTTTTGCGGAAGCAAAGAATCCAGGATTCAAGCAGACGGGACAACTTGGTGAAGTGATGGTAGAATCAACTGAGATTGCTTACACATATATCCGTTCAAAAGGCAGTAGTGATGCAAGAATTAAAAAATTCTTTGCAGAAAACTTTGTCCACATGCATGTACCGGCAGGAGCTACTCCTAAAGATGGTCCCTCTGCAGGTATTACAATGGCTTGCGCACTTCACTCACTGGTTTCAAATGAAGCAATTATTCCTAATATTGCCATGACTGGAGAGTTAACTCTCACGGGTTTGGTCATGCCTATCGGGGGTGTAAAAGAAAAAACAATTGCTGCCAGACGTACCGGTATTTCTCAATTAATTTTTCCTGCTGAAAATCAAAAAGATTTTGAAGATTTGGATGAAATAATAACTAGAGGCATCAAACCGCATTTTGTGAAAACATTTGAAGATGTGCTGCCTATTTGTTTTCCAAATTTGAAAGGAACAAGTAAAAAGAAACCGGCAAAAAAATAAATCGACATTACATGCAATCCATTTTTAACAATCCTGAAATTATTTCACTGTTGGGTTTGCTGTTTGTTTCAGGTGCGTTTGCGGGTTTGTTAGCAGGTCTTTTCGGCGTCGGCGGTGGAATCATTTTAGTGCCGGCCTTACTCTATGCCTTTGATGAACTGGGTTATTCAGCTGAAGTCACCGCACACATGGCAGTTGGGACATCACTGGCGATTATCGTACCCACCTCAATCACCTCCGCCTGGTCCCATTACAAACGTGGTTCAGGCAACATTAGTTTATTCCGCAAACTTGCAATTCCGGTGGTGTTCGGCGCTCTGCTTGGTTCATGGCTTGGAGGTAGTTTGAGTGGAGATACACTCAAAGCGGTTTTCGCCACGCTGACAATGTTGATTGCACTAAATTTATTACGGAAAAATAATTTCGTACTTGCTAAAGAATTACCTGCAGTTTCAAAGCAGTGGAGTGCAGCAGGTCTGATCGGTCTGCTTTCAGCAATAATGGGAATCGGAGGTGGTGTCTTTTTCACTTCTTACTTTACTGCTTACAGTTTGCCTATGCTGAGCGCAGTTGGGACATCAGCAAGTTTAGGATTGATGATTTCACTACCAGGAGCAATCGGTTATATTTTCAGCGGTTGGTATAATCCAAATCTTCCTCAGTTAAGTTTCGGATATTTTAATTTGATGAGCTTTCTTTTCATTTTCCCAATAACAATGTTCATGGCACCGCAGGGTGCAAAACTGGCTCATAAACTTGATAAAGACAAACTCAAACGCTGGTTTGCATTTTTCCTGATGATTATGTCCCTGCGTATGTTTTACAAAATTTATATTTGACGTTTTACTTCCTATGACAACAGCAAAACCTTTCGTGATGGGAATCGGCGGCGGCTCCGGTTCCGGAAAATCAACGATTGTAAAAGAGATTTTAAAACAGTTAGGTACGGAAAAAGTTTCTGTTATCCAATACGATTCCTATTACAAAAATCGCCCTGAATTATCATTTGAGGAACGAACCAAAATCAATTTTGATCATCCTGATTCTTTGGAGACAAACCTACTGGTAGAGCACCTCAATCTTCTGATTTCAGGAAAAAATGTGGAAATCCCTGTATTTCATCATTTTACTAAATATTTAAGAGATTCGAGTACGAAAAAAGTGGAATCCCGACCCATCCTGATCGTGGAAGGCATTCTGGTATTAAATGATAAAGAACTCAGGGATTTGATGAATTTGAAAGTATTTATAGACGTACCCCCGGATTTGAGGTTCATCAGACGTTTAAAACGAGATTTATCTGAACACGGACGGTCTGTTGAATCCGTAACCAAGCAATACCTTGCTACTATACGTACAATGCATGAGGAGTATGTTGAGCCCAGCAAAATTTACGCAGATGTAGTTATTCCAGAGAGTTGGAGCAAAAGGGAGGCCGTTAATCTGTTGGTCTCACATTTATAAAGTTTTCAAGAGAAACATTTTTCATAATTTAGAATTATTTATTCAAAATTTTTTTCCCAGTAAACGAATTACATCCTTATGCTGGAAATTTTCGGCGTAATCCAAAGCAGTTTTTTTGTCAAAATCCACCACCGTTGGATCAGCACCCTTATTCAGCAATAATCCTATTGTTCCGATATTCCCTCTACCAACCGCTAAGATCAGCGCCGTTTTGCCACTATCATTCTGTATGTTGACTCTGGCACCGCGTCTCAGCAATTCCCACATGGCCTGCGTATTCCCTTTTTCCGCAGCCCACATTAGTGCAGTCCAGCCTGCTTGAGTACGTGAGTTCAGATTAGCACTTGATTCCAATAATAAATTTAACAGTGTCAAATCGCCATGAAAAGCAGCCCACATAAGAGGTGTAAAATCTCCTTTATCTGGATCTGCACCGTGCTCCAACAATAATTTAACAATTGCCTTATTTTTCATGGATGAAGCCCAAATTAGAGGGGTGTCATCAAATTCATCCATTAAGTCTACCTCAGCGCCACGTTCCGCCAGTAATTTCACAAGATCTGCGTTTTGTGTTTTGACTGCATGCATAAATGCAGTATAACCCTGTTGATCTTTTAATTCCAACTCAGCTCCGGAAAGCTGTAATTGCTCTACAGCAGGCTTATTCCCACTTTTGACCGCCATTATCAGGGAAACCATGGGGGTTTCCGGAATGCTAATGTTTTCTACCGGTTCAGTGTTAAGCACTACTTGTGTCTTGTTGTCTGCTAAAAAAACTTGCTGAATTTTACCTGACTGATAGTATGGCCAGAGAAAGTACAATAAAGCCAATGCAACAGCAGTGAAGCATAAAATCAGCAGCCATCCAAACTTGAACCATGGCGAATATTTATCAGAAACATCTTTCGGCAAGATAATCTCAACATCTTCCGGTTTATCAATTAGAAAAGGTTTTTCCGCTACATACTTTTGCGGATTAACAGTTTCAGGAATAACTCTCTTAAACACCACGTTATCTTGATCACTGGAAAAGAATGGTGCTGAAAAACGAGAATAATATTTGGGCTTAATCGTGAAAGTTTCTTTTGCCGGACTCTGCTCCTCAATTATTTGAGGCCTGCCTTCTGAGATTCCCAGCAGAATTCCAGGATCCATTTGTGAACTTCCGATTATGGAAATGGGAATGTTTTGTAGTCGGACATGCTTGATAATTAACCCCAAAAGCTCATGCGTGTCCTTGCTAATGACTTGCAAATTATCCAAATTAAGAGTAACCTTTCGCGTGTTAGCAGAAGCCAATCTTTTTTTAATAGCTTGCATTTCCTGCTCGATTTCTACATGCCTCAACTCATCAATTACTTTCAAAGTCGTAATTTGATCTTTTTCTGTAAGAACTGTTCGGTTCAACATTGTACTTTGACTATATTGGCAGGAAGGTTGCAGAAGTTTATTAAGCCTATATAAATTTTTCTTATATGAGAATCAGCAAAAAACACACCAAGTTTTTGACAATTATCAAATGATAAATTTTACACGTAAATTGCTTTTGGTGCAGTTTATTTTCGCCTTAAGTTTGACAACTGTTTCGGCAGTAGAAGAAGCAGAACCTATTTTTTGGAAAGATCGGCAGATTTCCCAATTGGAGCAACTTACTCCAAGTCTGGTGAAATCCGTACAAAGTATGCAGACAAAAATCAGTTCAGTCGCTATTTCAAGTATTTCTTTTGGAGATGCTCTACCTGCCAGTTTTCGCAAAGTCGCTACTGCACGTTTACAGCAGACACTCACCAGTCTGATCAAGTTGAAAGTCAGCGTCTGCGAATCATGCAGTCAGATCCGCACCAACATTTCAGGTAGTTTCCTAAAAATCAGTCGCGGTATCGCTGACGACAAATATCGCAGGGATGTTGCCAAAGAACTAAATGTTAAGGGCTTTCTTGATATTGCAGTGTTTACCAGTGAAGGCGAGCAGCTTTCAATCTCACTTAATGCCTATGAAGCAAAAGGAGGCGAAATTGTTTTTTCTAAAATAGTTACAGGAACACCGCCTAAAACTGGATCTTACATACACGCTTTTTTCGGTAAGATGAGTGTACCTATTACCTTCACAAGCACAACTTCAGGCAGCGTTGTCACTGTTGAGCATCAGGCACGTGTACTCGGAGGAGAAAAATTGGTGCGGCTTACGGATGACTGGAGTTTTTCCGGCGGCGGTGCCATGTTGAGTGATGACAACTCGAACTTGTCAGATAAATATGAGTCATCAATCACAGGTTTTTTGATAGACGGAACAATAAGTTATGACGTTTTTAACTTTGGTGGAGAGCAGGTAGCATTTTCTCTTCTTGCTGGTTTAGGAATGATGACAGTAACACCTTTCAATAATCCGTCATATTTCAAGACAGGTTTCAGCTTTTCTGTAGCAGAACAATTGACACTTAACTACCATTACCTGTCAATGCTGACAACTGACGAAAGTGCCACTGCCTCAGGAGCATCAATTATTTCCATAGGCTGGAAATTTTAATTTTTTAATTACGTATTTCATAGATCTACGCTTATCATGAAACAATTTTATAATGACAGCATAATACGTTTATTAACTCATCTTACTTTTGTTGTAAGCATTTTATTTGTGTTTTTACTCAGCAGTTGCGCTACGACGGAAGAATCTGTAGGCATTGTAGCAGAACTTCCGGTGAAGAAAAAAGTGCTTTTCAATCAAAGGACTGATGGAGGTAAAAATTCAGTTACTGTTATAGAAGAGACACAGGGCAACAAGAGGATTCTACGTGTTGTTTTGCAACGTGGAGGACTGCAGTCAAACTTAATCCATACTATTGACAGTCCTAATTTTGTCATTGCAGTACCGCTCCAAGATGCAACCAGTAAACGTTTGAGTTTGAAGACCGCTGCCTTTGAACAAAGTCTTAAACTCGATATTGATCAATTACTATCACGTTATCTGTCGCCAGAACGTTTTAACGTTTCTGTAATAATTAATTGGGACAAAAAACTACTCCAGGAAGTTCAACTCAAAAACCTGCCGCTTGAGACTGAGAACACAAAAGCAGAGACCAGTGATGATAATGCAGACGAGGATGCCGATGTTAATGAAAATGCAAAACGTAACCATGAACTTAAAGAAGCCTTAAAATCAGTACAGGTAAGTGTTTTACTGGATAACACTTTGCCTGAAACTCAAGAACAATTTTTAATGAAACTAATCCCTGCTCAGGAATTTTATCTTGCTGAGCGTGGAGATACTGTCACTGTAGAAAGAACTTCTTTTCCAAAACCTTTTTCAGACAGCATTGCACCTTATGAAGAACAGATTGTCAGAAGGAAACTGAATGAGTTATTGTTGAAATATGTAGCCAAATCTGACTTTGTGGTAAATGTTAATTTTTCATTGATTGAAAGCAACGAAGAAACTAAAAGCACACCACCGTCTGCTAGTAATATAAAAATGTCGATAAATTTACTGCTAGATGAAACTGTTCTTCCTACTGTTGATACTTTTCTGAAAGAAGCGGTCCCGCTGGCCATAAACTTTGATCAACAACGTGGAGATTCGCCGGAAATTATCCGTAAGAATTTTCCCGAGCGTTCCGACAACTCTCTTTCACCGGAACAACGTGGTGCGCTTAAGGAATATCGTGTAAAAATACTTCAAGCTTTCCAGACAGGTGACTACGTTGCAGGTTTAGAATGGGCAGCAAAAGGTCTGAAAGTCGCCGTGAAGCGTTCGGATAAAATATTTATTCTGAAAATGAAAGGCTCATTACATTTCCTCCTTGAAGAAAAAGATGAAGCTCTCGAAATGTGGCAGCATGTTCAACGTTTAGATCCAAAAGATGAAGAGGTAAGTCAAATGCTGGAAAATCTGGAGTAGGTAATGAAAATAGTCAAAGTTTCTGGTGCAGAAGTTTCTCTTTACACCCTGCTGATTATCTGTCTGCTGAGCTTTTTATTTGTTGACAAGTTAGGAGCACAGGAGAGTATCAGTAATTCAGACCAAGCACAATCGGAAGATCCATCACCGGTAAAAGCAGCAGCTTCCGCAGAAAAAAAGAAATCTCTGGAAGAACTGCTTGCTGTACCTTTTAATCAAATAAAGAAAGAACATGAAGAAGAAGCCCTTACTAGAGACGGAAGCGGTTCTGAAGGACAAAGTACTGCTAAAAAAGGTGATGTAAGACTACCTCCACCACCGGAGCAGAGAAAAGTTGAAAGAGATATAGAAAAACAATTAGATGTTATTTTCCGTGAAAAATTACCAAAAGAGTATGTAGGTGTTTCTGTCAGTATACGTTATATTCTGGAAACTGTTCCTGTTACAAAACGTGATAAAAGTATTTCAAAAATAAAATTACCGGGATTCGAGAATATTGTATGGGTGCCGACACAAACCAAGAAAATCGTTGGGATTGTGAATCAGGTAACACCGTATACAACAATTTTTGCTGTGGTGAATACTCCTGTCTCACTCTTCAATGTGGAAGTGTTACGCCAAACATTGGATGATCGTGTAAAATTTCTCAACCTAACAGGTAGAGATGTGCTTAAAATGGTGCATGTCCCATTCACTACACCTGCAAATTCTTCTGTAACTACACTCAATAATGCCGCAGTTGAACTTGCAGACGCAGATAATGATAACGGTTCAATCAATGATGAAGAACCAGGAGTAAAAGGTCAGAGAAATAATCTATCGGCAGCGGATAATAATCTGGGAGCAGTTTTGGAGCCAAATCCTGAACTAAGGAGCATTGACATGAAGGCCAGGGTTGAAACTACACGCTATCTACTGCAGGCCCGAAAGGCTTACATGAGCGAGAATTATGACTCTGCTATAACCGCGCTGCGCAGAGCAATTGAAATAAATCCTTTTTCTTCACAAGCTTTTGCTATGCTTGGTTCCATCTATTACCGGCTGGGCTGGAATAGAATGGCATTAGAGAACTGGCAGCATGCTCTTAAACTTGATCCAACAAATGAGG
>JACNKY010000292.1 GCA_014381795.1 Pseudomonadota bacterium
GGAGTCACAGCCGGAGTAGAGAACGGGACTTATATTTTTTGCCTGCCGGGCTCTTACGGTGCATGCAGAACAGGATGGGACAAAATCCTCGCCGCACAACTCGATATCCGCACCCGACCCTGTAATTTCGTGGAAATGCTGCCAAGACTCACTGAGTATTAAACGCAGCGAAATAAGTCAAAAAACAATTCGCAGTGATACGGATAATCTTGCTTAAACGCCTGCTGAAATCAGCGGGTGTTTAAGTTTTGTGCTGCCTCAAACTTCAGGAATTCCTGGACCACAGGCACTAGTCTCCCCATACCTTCTTCCTTTGGACACACCACAGGTAATCCCAGCCGTTTTTCAAGATTTTTTTGTTCAGCCTGCAGTTCGGCTTTTGTTAGCTCTGAACCGTTCAACGTAACAGCCAAAGTTTGAGCGCCATAAAGTCGAATCAATTCCAGTTCCTCTTCAATCGGCGGCATCGGCCAAAGTTCCCGGTCATCGTCTGTGAGATAATATTTCTGTTTCGGCATGCACTGCAGGATCACGCCTTTCGCCAGTGCGCTGCATAAGTATTCCGAACCGCACGGACCGGAAGGGTTGCGTAACGAAGACTGACCTTCGAGTAAAATCAAATCCGGATACTCCTCCTGATCACAATGCATAATTGCAGACTCAAGTTCACCACTGACAAAATCATTGAGCGTAGAGTCGAGAATAAATCCATAGCGTCCGCCCTGTAGTTTACCAGTCTGTCCGGTGTAAATCATTTCGGTACGAATTCCATGTTCACGGCAGGCATCTCTGAGCCATATACTGGAGGTCCGTTTTCCCACTGCGCAGTCTGTTCCAAACATGGCGATTCTTGGTGCACGCACATTTAAAATGTCACCTGTCCAGAAAGAATGATCCCTGGCTCTTTTCGGTTTTCTTATATCGAGCAATTCGGCTTGATTTTGCGTTGCAGTCTGCGCAATTTCCGCATCATCGCTCAAATAGTGGTGCAGACCATTGACGATATGCATACCGCAGGATAGTGCTTCCAGCAGCTCCAAACGTAAATCATCCGGAATAACCCCACCTGCCGTGGCAATCCCAATAATTGCGTATACTCCGCGGCAGCATTCTTCCGGAGTTTTCTTATGTTTTGAACTTTTTGAGTTGAGAAAGTCTTTAATCGACGCATGAATGGGGATGTCAACTGCTTTCCCGTCGACCAGTTCTCCTGCGTCTTTGCCTGCGGTATGCTGATCGATAACCGCGAGAATATCGTAATGCTCCGATTTACGGACAAGTCCAAATGCTGTTTTTGCGTTATGGGAATCAAATTTTCCGCTGGTGAGTAATATTGCCGTTTCTTTCAATGGTGCTCCAATTTAAGTATTTTTTGATTATTTGCTGCTTAACCGGCCATTACATTGACCTCATTAATGATGTATCGTGCTTCAGTAATTTTTTAAACAAAAGTGCATCTCCGGAAGGATTCCGATAATAATTTTTTCTACTGCCTGTTTCTTTGTAAGCAAGTTTACTGTATAATGAAACAGCAGATTTATTGGCCGCATGGACTTCCAGCCAGAGTGATTCTATCCTATCCGACTTCGCAAGTATTTCCAACTGTTCCAGCATAAATTCTGCAAATCCGCGTTTTCTCCAGCCCGGATGAACACCTAACCTGAGTATTTCGAGTTCAGGAGGTATAGACTGAAACGCCAACATACCTATCGAACAGACAGCCGGAATGTCCAACAGCCAATTGTTAAAAGCAGGCTGCTTTTGCATTTCAAGGTAATCTTGTTCATTCCAGGGAGAGGTGAAACAGAGAGAATCCATTCCCATCATTTCTTTTGCTGAAGGCTGCAAAGAAATTTGAACATCACGAAGGGTATATTCGGAAGTCGTAATCATTACTTCATCTACAATATTCTTGAAAAATAACTTGTAAATTACCAGAAGAATGATTATAAACATAGGTTTAATTTATTATTCTTAAAAGAGAAGTGGAAACTTGTTTGTCAAGGGATGAAGACAGCAGAACCGTTTCTTTATGATTCACATCAGAGCCAGTTAGTCCGATTTCATCCTGCGGGCGTTTAACCAAGCCATTATAAGGAGATTTTATGGCTGTCATATCAATGAGACAATTTTTAGAAGCTGGAGTTCATTTTGGACACCAGACAAAACGTTGGCATCCCAAAATGTCACCGTACATCTACGGCGTAAAAAACGGCGTTCACGTAATCGATCTGCGCCAGACCCTAACAAAGCTCAAAGAAGCATATGAGTATGTGAAGGAATCCGCAGAAGAAGGCCGCGTACCGCTTTTTGTCGGCACTAAGATCCAAGTCCAAGGCATTGTAAAAGAAGAAGCTGACCGTTGCGGCAGTCCCTACATCAATTTCCGCTGGCTAGGTGGTTTACTGACCAACTTTGGTACAGTCAAGCAGTCCATCGCACGCATGAAATCCTTTGAAGAAATTGCCGGTGAAGACGGAAATTACGAAGGTGTCATCAAAAAAGAAGCTTTGATGATGGAACGTAAACGCGTGAAGTTGACACGCTCCCTTGGCGGAGTACGGAATATGAAAAGCATTCCGTCCATGTTGTTTATTACAGATTGCCACAGAGAACAGCTTGCGCTGAAAGAAGCCCAAAAGTTGGGAATTCCCGTAGTTGGTATTTCTGATACAAACTGTGATCCAACCGGTATTGACTTCATGATTCCGGGCAATGATGATTCTCCGCGCGCAGTAGCATTGTTTGCAAATGTTATTTCTACTGCAGTCATGGAAGGTTTAGCTCTTCGGAAGCAAAATCGAATTGACTCTGTTCCGGTTGAAAAGGCATCTGCTAAAAAAACAAAAACTCCAACAAAAGATTATGCGGGAAAAGATGGAGTTGCTCCTCAGAAAAAAGCCGGATCCACACCCATAAAAACTGAGAAGAACGTTCCAGTTGCGGAAGTGAAAGTCGCTGAGGAAAAAGCTCCAGTTGCGGAAGTGAAAGTCGCTGAGAAAAAAGCTCCTGTTGCGGAAGTGAAAGTCGCTGAGAAAAAAGCTCCTGTTGCGGAAGTGAAAGTCGCTGAGAAAAAAGCTCCTGTTGCGGAAGTGAAAGTCGCTGAGAAAAAAGCTCCTGTTGCGGAAGTGAAAGTCGCTGAGAAAAAAGCTCCTGTTGCGGAAGTGAAAGTCGCTGAGAAAAAAGCTCCGGTAAAAAAAGCAAAGCCTGCAGCTAAAGTAAAAGCAGCGGATAAAAAGGCCGATGCGGTTAGCGAAGACAAAACTGTTGAAAAAAAACCGACAGTAGCAAAAGCAGCTAAAAAGTCAGACTCAGAAAAATAAAGACTCCTTCCAGAAGAATTTCCGGATTTACATTATGTATTTCCGGAAACCACATTAAAACTAATTCAACAATTGGTAGAATAAAAAAGATGACAACGATTACAGCGTCAGCAGTAAAAAATCTAAGAGAAATAACCGGGGTAGCAATGATGGATTGCAAAAAAGCCCTTGTTGAAACAAATGGAGACATCGAAGCCGCTCAGGATTACCTGCGTAAAAAAGGCCAAGCCAAAGCTTTAAAAAAATCCTCTCGTGAGACCAGTGAAGGTGCCGTCTGCTTTGTCACAAGTGCGGATGGGAAAAGCGCGGGTTTAGTGAAGATTGCCTGCGAAACTGATTTTGTCGCACGAAACGACATATTTCAGGCATTCATCAAACAACTTGCAAATCAAGTCTGTGAGCAAGGTACGGACAATCTCCTGGCGCAACCGCTGGTTGCAGGTGAAGGAAATGTTGAGACTTTATTGACCGGAACAATTGCTGAGTTAGGTGAGAATATGCAAATTCTCGGTAGCAGAAAAATGGAAATCAGCAATGGTGCAGTAGGCGGATATATCCACAGCAACGGAAAAATTGGGGTGGCCGTACCACTGGAAACAGATCAGCCTTGTGATGATATACGTCTGGAGGCATTAGCCCGTGACATTGCCATGCATATTGCTGCATTTCCTGCTGAAGCAGTGAAAGCAGAGCAGGTTTCAAGTGAAGTACTGGAAAAGGAAAAAGAAGTTTTTACTGCACAGGCCCGTGAATCCGGAAAGCCGGATAATATCATTGAAAAAATGATCGACGGTCGTTTGAATAAATTCCTCAAAGAAATTTGTGTAGAAAGCCAACCCTTTGTGAAAGACCCTCAGGTTTCTGTCAGCCAACTGGTTGAAAACACGGCCAAGGAACTTGGTGTAAAGATAAACTTCAATACCTTTGAAAAATATCAGTTCTAAACGAAAAATTATGACCCCGAAATTTAAACGTATTCTACTGAAATTAAGCGGAGAAACTCTCGGGGGAGAGCAGGGTACAGGATTTGAGTATGATACAATCCGGGCCCTAGCTGAAAGTGTCGTTGCAGTACACAATCTTGGAGTAGAAGTAGGGATTGTGGTAGGTGGAGGTAATATTTTCCGTGGATCAAAATCAGCAGAAGGAAATGTCGGCCGAGTTGCAGGAGATCACATGGGAATGCTGGCAACAGTGATCAACAGTATCTGCCTGCAGGAAATACTGGAACAGCGTGGAGTGTTAACCCGCGTCTTGTCTGCAATTGAACTGAATGCTATTGCGGAACCATACATCAAGCGCAGAGCAGATCGACATCTTGAAAAAAAGAGGGTAGTTATATTTGCAGCTGGAACAGGCAATCCATTTTTTACTACCGATACTGCAGCTGTCTTGCGTGCCTCTGAAGTTGGTGCGGAAATTGTGATCAAAGCCACCAAAACAGATGGTGTGTATGACAAAGACCCCATGCTTCACGCTGACGCAGTACGTTACGAAAAATTAAATTACGACGAAGTCCTAAATCAAAATCTACGTGTAATGGATGCAACCGCCATTGCTTTTTGTCGTGACAATCAACTTCCCATCCTCGTGCTTGACTACCGTTCGCCTGACTCCATTCTCAAAGCAGTGTGTGGTGAAAAAATCGGAACCCTGATCAACTAAAGAGAAATATGACAATGGAAGATACACAAGAAGTTGAAGAAATGGTTAATCACAAAATGGATCTAACCATTGAGAGCCTGAAACATGATCTCAGCGGCATCCATGCAGGGCGAGTATCTCCTGCAATGTTGGAGACCGTCAAGGTAGATTACTACGGAAACCCGACTCCAATCAGCCAGGTGGCAAACATCTCAACACCTGAACCTCAGATGTTAGCGATCAGCCCATGGGAAAAAAACATGATCAAGGAAGTTGAACGTAGTTTACAAGCAGCAAATTTAGGTTTCAGTATCTCTAATGACGGTAATCTCATCCGTGCAGTTACCCCTCCGTTCACTGAAGAAAGACGAAAAGATTACGTCAAACAAATTAAAAAAATCGGCGAAGATACTAAGATCGCTGTACGTAATGTACGAAGAGACGGGAATGACAATCTTAAACAGATGGAAAAAGATAAGCTGATCTCTCAAGATGAGGAAAAAGTAGCTCAGGAACACGTCCAGAAAGTAACAGATAAGCATACAGATCTGGTGGATGAGTTAGTAGCCGCAAAGGAAAAAGAACTAATGACACTCTAGGACTTAAATGCTGGCAGCACTACTGCACTCAATTTGGCAATATCAAGTTTTTAAGTCTGTCGTATTTCGCGGCGGAATGGCATTTTTAACGGCCTACCTGCTAATTGTGTGGGTTATGCCGAAGGTGATTCGATCATTTAGAAAAAGGGGCATCACCTCAGATTTTATCACAGCTCCTGCTGACACAAAGCCCTACACCGGGGCGCCTCCCATCATGGGCGGTGGGGTTTTGATTATGGGAATAGTTTTTGGTGCAGTACTCTGGTGTAATCTGAACCAGTACGTTGTTGCCCTGTTGGTGATCCTGCTCTCGTTTGGAATTATCGGTGCCGTTGACGATGTAGCAAAAGTCCTCAGCAAACGAAGGGTTGAGTCTGGACATGAGGCCAGAAAATCGTACAGCGAAAAAGCAGATGGAATCAGCGGACGCTGGAGACTGGCTGCTCAATTTTTCGTTTCATTGGTGGTTGTAACCGGATTATATCTGTTTGTCGATATTGATGGACATTTGGTGGTACCACTGGTACCGCTTAAAACAGCGTATCCGTACTTGCCTAAATATCTGTTTATTCCATTCATGACCCTCATCATCGTTGGCGGTGCTAATGCGGTCAACCTGACAGACGGCATGGACTCACTGGCGACTGTACCTTTGATGACCTGTGCCATGTTTGTCGGTCTGGTGGCTTATATAGGAGGAGATCCGGAATTAGCATCAAGGTTGAAAATCCCAAGTCTCTCTCCTGATATTAAAGAATTAGCCGTACTTTCGGCCTTGGTTATTAGTGCAGGTGTAGCTTTTCTTAAATACAATTCCCCTCCGGCTTTGATTTACATGGGTGATTTGGGGGCACTTGCTTTAGGCAGCATGGTTTCGGCCATGTTTATTTTTGTAAAAGCAGAATTGTTTTTACCGATTGTTGGCGGAGTTTTTGTGTTTTCGGTACTCTCCTCTATCATTCAACGAGCGTTTTTCAAGTTTATCATGTGGAGGAAAGGTCGAGCCATAGCAGAGCGTTACCGCTTTTTTTTACGCTCACCGTACCATCATCATCTGCAACGTCTCTGGACATATTCTGAAAAGAAACAGGATATTGTCTCAGTTTGGATAATTTTGCAGAACAAGTTGGGCATTGACCCTGTACCTGAAGAAAACAAGTTGTTAACTCCGCAGGAGGTTAACAGTCGTGTGATCTGGCATATGCACCTGAAATCAATCTGGCTGTTCGTGCTTACAGTGATTATTTATTTCAAACTCCGCTGAACTATTGTCAGCAAAGAATAGAGAGTTATTTTTTTGCCTGATGCTGATTAGGATAGATGAACCAGAAAGAATGTTGCTGAGAGAATTATGAAATTAGAAGGTCAAACTGCACTGATAACCGGAGCCGGAAGAGGCATTGGTAAAACAATTGCCTTAAAATTGGCAGAGTCCGGAGCAGATATTGTGCTGGCGGATATGAATCCAGAAGTTGCGGAAGTGCGAGTAGAAGTGGAATCATTGGGTCGTAAATGCCTGACTTTTGAAGCAGATGTAACCGATTTTGTTGCCATTGATGAAATGGTGAAAAAAATTATTGAAGAACTCGGAAGCATTCACATTTTAGTCAATAATGCAGGAATTACTCAGGACAATCTTTTCATGCGCATGAAACCGGAACAGTGGTCAAAGGTCATTGACGTCAACCTCAATGGTGTTTTCAACGTGACCAAAGCCGTTATCCGGCCTATGGTTAAGCAGCGTTCTGGGAAAATTATAAATATCTCTTCTGTCGTAGGCTTTTCCGGAAATCCCGGACAAGTTAATTATAGTTCAACAAAATCCGCACTGGTTGGCTTTACCAAATCACTGGCACGTGAAGTTGGAGCACGCGGTGTTACAGTCAATGCTGTTGCTCCGGGATTTATCGATACAGCAATGACACAAGCTCTCAATGAAAGTCAGCAGGAAGTAATCCTGCAGCAAATTCCTCTGGGACGCATGGGCGACGCAGAAGATATCGCCAACGCAGTTGCTTTCCTGGCCTCTGAAGAGGCTTCGTACATTACCGGAACAATTCTGCATGTGAACGGCGGAATGTACTAAAATTTTTGTACTAAGATAAATAGGAGTTGACTTTTTTTCCATTTCTAAGGAAAAAGAAAGCTCGATTTTAATCTTATTAACCCTTTAATTGAAAACAAACATGGAAGAAACACAAGCGAAGGTCATCAAAATCATCAGTGAACAATTAGGTAAAGATGAGTCTGAAATAAACATGAACTCAAATTTCATTGAAGATTTAGATGCAGATTCATTGGATACAGTAGAACTGGTAATGGCACTTGAGGAGGAATTTGAAATTGATATTCCCGATGAAGCTGCAGAAAAGATCACTACAGTTCAATCCGCAGTCGATTTCATTACGGAAGCAAAAGCCTGAGTTTCCGGTAAATACTTCAGAAGATGAGCTCCGCACTATTGTTCAGGCAGTGCCAGTCATCCTTTCACGTTGTCATTCTGAAAGAACATGGGAAACCGCGTAGTAGTTACGGGGCTTGGATGCACGTCCCCGCTCGGCAATGATGTCCCCACCTCCTGGGAAGCCTGCATAAATGGGCAGTCCGGCATAGACAGGATCACAAATTTTGATCCTGAATTATACCGTTGTCAGATTGCAGGTGAGATCAAGAATTTTGTACTGCCTGAAATTATTCCGATCAAAGAAGCTAAAAAAATGGATCTGTTCATTCAGTATTCCATTGCTGCCACGCAGGAAGCTTTAAACGATTCCGGACTGGAGATTACTAAAGATATTGAAGAAGAGGTCGGAGTCTCGATGGGTGTCGGTATCGGTGGTCTGGGC
>JACNKY010000183.1 GCA_014381795.1 Pseudomonadota bacterium
TCTGCAGCAAATTCGTCTGCTCAAAGTTGGGGCTCGCGTACTACCGACTGCAGACCAGCTGATGCGTGGCACAGCCGATGCGGCTCAACTGCAGGAAGTGGATATTGCGGATTTGCTGGGACGTGACGAAATCAAACCGGACGAGGAACTTCTGCATCAGGATGTTGATGGACAAGCTATTTTAGTTACCGGTGCAGGCGGTTCAATCGGCAGTGAATTGTGCAGGGAAATTTTGCGGGATTCTCCAAAACTGCTGGTTTTGCTTGAACTGAATGAATTTTCGCTCTACAACGCGGAACGTACTTTCCGTAACCTTAGTTCGATTCCAATTGTGCCTTGTCTTGGATCTGCGCAGGACTCTGATCTGCTAAAACATTTACTGCTTGATCATCAGATAAACACGGTTTACCACGCCGCTGCTTACAAGCATGTTCCGCTGGTTGAAGAAAATCCTCTTCAGGGATTAAGCAATAACGCTCTTGGAACACAGACACTTATTGAAAAATGCATCGAAGCGGAAGTGAATTCATTTGTTTTAATTTCAACTGACAAGGCCGTTCGTCCGACTAACGTGATGGGTGCGTCAAAACGGATTGCCGAAATGATTGTGCAGGATGCTGCCAGACGCTTTCCGGAAAGTAAAATTGGAATTGTACGTTTCGGTAATGTACTGGACAGCAGCGGTTCCGTGGTTCCGCTGTTTCGGGAGCAAATTAAAAAGCGAATGCCGATTACCGTGACTCATCCGGAAATCACGCGCTATTTTATGAGTATCGGAGAAGCGGCGCGTCTCGTAATACAGGCTGGTGCCATGTCCAAAAACGGTGAGGTATTTCTGCTGGATATGGGTAACCCCGTCAAAATCCGCGACCTTGCTTTGCAGATGATTGAACTCAGTGGTTTGGTTCCGGAAAAAGATATTCCACTGCAATACACTGGTCTCCGTCCAGGTGAAAAACTCTATGAAGAACTCCTCATCGATCCAGCCCAAGCTCAACCCACCCTACATCCCCGCATTTACTCTTCTGAAGAACCTCTCCCTGAATCCGAAATCCTCCAAAAAGAAATTAAACTGCTCAGTGAAGCAATTTCAAAACGTGACCTGAACTCTGCTTTAGAATCCATGAAAAGACTTGTTCCTGAATATAACTCCAAAAATGGTCAATAAATTTTTAGTTGTAGATATTATTCTAAGTTAATTTTTTGGTTTATTATTACTCTGACCCCTGTTATTTTCTTAAAACATTTTTTACATTATTTTCATGAAGTCAGCTTTGAATCTTTAGTTATTACGATCATAGAGACTCCACCGATAACCACTGCTGCACCAATGAAAATCATTGTCGAGGGTTGTTCTCCAAGAAAAAGCATACTTGAGGCAATTGTGAAGACAGGAAGCAACAGCATTACAGGCATAACCTTTGAGACATGATTGCGGGAGAGAACATGATACCAAATCCCGTAACCCAAAACAGTCATGATCAAAGCCAGGTACAGAATCACTCCCCAGCCAATCCAGCTTGCATTTGAAAGCGATTCCAACTGAGAATCTTCAAATATGAATGATCCCAGAATCATCTGCGGTCCTGAAAAAACCCCAATCCATGCAGTCAAAGCAAATCCGGACGGCGGATTTTCAAGTCGTTTAACCATAATCTGTCCCACAGCCCACGTCATCGCTCCTGCAGCAGTAAGCAAAATTGCTGGCAGTTGTTCGCTTAAACTTGGTTGCCCTGCAATCAAAACGATTCCCGCAAAAGAAATCAGCATTCCCAAAATACGCTGACTTCCCGGTTTGTCCTTGAGAACGATTGCTGCCAACAGGACTGAAAATGGAACTTCTAGGTGAATAATTATGATTGCCAATGATGCATCAAGCATGGAAAGCCCCGTGAACGTCATACCGTACTGCAGTGTGGAACCTACTAAGGAAATCCAAAATATTTGCTTCAGCTGACCACGGGGAATTGGCACAAACCAGACTAGTGTCAGTGCTGCCAGAGTGAAGCGCAGACCCATTAAAAACAATGGTGGGAATTCATTCAGTCCGGCCTTTGCAAAGGTAAATCCGATTCCCCAAAGCAGAGGGACACTGGCTGCAAGTAATAGTTCTGAGTTTTTCAACACATTTTAAACGTCAAATTATTATTGAGAAATTCTGTTGGAATAACTCAGACTAGTATTTAATTTTTCTGTATTTTACCCTGTACTCTTTTACGCTGCAAAATAATGACACTTATTAAATAACGATTTTATATTCATTATTTTATCTTAATAATACTAATTGAGTAAGTCTTATGCATATGGAAATGCTTATTAAGTTACTTTTACCGCTTAACGACTGAAATTTTGCATTTAATAGTTTCAACGGACTATACTTACTGTAATTAGTAACCTTAAGATAATCACATATTTATCATGGGTCAATTCTATATCAGCTTATATTTTGTCTTCTAACATTAAACATAACATTTTCACTCTAACTAAATTTTAGTAATAACTAAAATATTTATAAGATCATACAAAAGAAAAACATGTACAACCAAATATTCTCTTTCCTGAAAAAAACTACACTAACACTCTAAACATTAATAAAATAACTTGACACGACTTAAAGTCAGTATATAATTCCGAGGTTAGCAGTATATTTTGCAGTATTAGAATTGTCTAAAATGGCTGTCGTATTTAAATTGTCATTTTAAACTCATGTTTAGATAAATTGAAGTTTAGTCTATCTAACGATGTGTGGCAGTTTAAGTAAACAAGTCATGATTAACATTATGAAGTGAAAGGGTGAAAATTATGACATAAAATTATTTTTGGATGCAAGATTCAAATATAAAGCATTCTTGCGATTTCTAGAATATAGATAAATTTTACTAATTACAGTTGATGAGTCATGTAAAGCAGGATTAGCACTTTCATGATTAGTTGTGGATTAAATATTCAATAAGTCAACTTTTTTCAACAATAATAAGCATTTGGAGATAAATAATGAATATAATTAATAAAAGTAATTTAACTGCATTAGGCATTTTGACAGCATTCTTGTTTACCATTTTGCCAATAACCGCAGGTGCTCAACAAAAATTTATTTCAATCGGTACTGGCGGCGTAACTGGAGTTTACTATCCAACTGGAGGAGCGATTTGCCGTCTTGTAAATAAGACCCGTAAAACTCATGGTATTCGTTGTTCCGCGGAAAGCACAGGTGGATCTGTATACAATATTAATACGATACGTGCTGGCGAGCTTGAATTCGGAGTCGCCCAATCAGATTGGCAGTATCACGCTTATAATGGAACATCTAAATTCAAAAGTGCAGGGGCGTTTAAAAAATTACGTGCAATGTTTTCTGTCCATCCCGAACCATTCACATTACTTGTACGGGGTGATTCAGGAATCAATAGTTTTGAGGGTTTGAAGGGCAAACGTGTCAACATCGGAAATCCAGGTTCTGGACAGCGTGCTACCATGGAAGTTGTAATGGAAGCTTTTGGTATGAAAGCAAGTGATTTTTCGCTGGCTTCGGAACTGAAGGGTTCAGAAATGGCAGCAGCGATCTGTGATAACAAGATCGACGCTATGATCTACACTATAGGTCATCCAGCAGCAGCCATTAAGGAGGCTACAACATCTTGCTCTGTTAAGTTAGTTAATGTAAGCGGGGCACCGATTGACAAACTTGTTAACGATAATGACTATTATCGTGTCGCAGTAATTCCAGGCGGTATGTACACTGGTAATCCAAAAGATACAACAACTTTTGGAGTAGGAGCAACATTTGTTACTTCTAGCGACGTCCCGAACAATGTCGCCTACATCGTTGCAAAAGCAACCATGACCAACATTGAAACCTTCCGCAAGTTGCATCCAGCGTTCGCTAATCTAGATCCAAAAACAATGGTTAGTGACGGACTATCCGCACCACTGCATCCAGGAGCAGTTAAGGCATACAAAGAATTAGGCTTGCTTAAATAAATTAGTAAAATTATACACCACCGGGAGCTATAAATAGCCCCCGGTGATTTTTCTTAAGAATTTTTGTTATCCTCAGGGGGAGATGGCTCAGGAAACTAAATCTGAATCTGCCTCCGAAAATATAGCGTCTTCTTCAGCAGAAATATTAACAGAAATCGATACTGGTGGGCGAAAGCCTTCTGGCCCAATAGGTAGGTTGTTGATCCTAGTTACATTGGCTTGGTCGTTATTTCAGATTTATATCTCATCCAATGTACCGTTCTGGCTAGTCACAGTTCTCGGCAGTAATGTGACTTTTAATTCGGATGAAGCCCGCGCCACTCATCTTGCTTTTGCCATATTTCTTGCGTCTATAGCTTTCCCACTATCTAAGAATTCTCCTAAGGACATCATTCCATGGTACGACTGGGTTTTAGCTATTACTGGTGTAGCGGTGTGCTTGTATATGCCAACTTTTAAGAATGAGATCTCACTCCGTCCTGGTCTATGGACCCAGACAGATTTAATAATTTCCACAATTGGTATGACCGTGTTATTGATTTCAACATATCGCGCACTGGGATTACCTTTAGTAATTGTAGCATCGCTGTTCATGATGTATGTTTTCTTCGGTAACAGCACTGTGCTACCAGAAGTCCTCCAGTGGAAGGGTGCTTCGTATTCTAAGGCGATGGGGCACTACTGGATGCAAACTGAGGGAGTTTTCGGTGTCGCCCTCGGTGTTTCTGCTTCGATGATTTTCCTCTTTGTCCTATTCGGCTCAATCTTGGAAAAGGCTGGTGCTGGTGCTTATTTTATCAAAACATCTTTAGCGCTCCTAGGTCATTACAGAGGTGGTCCAGCCAAGGCCGCCGTTCTATCCTCGGCAATGACGGGAATGATTTCAGGATCTTCGATTGCCAATACTGTTACGACAGGTACCTTCACTATTCCACTTATGAAGCGAACCGGCTTCACAGCAGAAAAAGCCGGTGCTGTTGAAGTCGCATCGAGTACAAACGGCCAATTAACACCACCGGTCATGGGTGCCGCAGCATTTTTGATGATTGAGTATGTCGGCATCAGTTATATAGACGTAATTCGCCATGCATTTCTACCCGCCCTTATATCCTACATAGCACTACTTTACATCGTCCACCTTGAGGCTTTGAAACTTGGACTTGAAGGCTTACCACGCAATGGTCCGGTAGAGTCTATTTTGAAACGTATTGCAAACGTACTTTTAGGTTTTCTCACAGTTGCAGGTTTAGGTGGAGCCATATATTACGGCCTAGGTTGGACTAAAGAATTCTTTGGAGATGCAACTATCTATGCAGCAATAGGAATATTCATGGTAGCATATGTTTGTCTTGCAAAGATTGCCTCCTCGCTACCTGATCTGGATCCTGATGATTTGGCCAAGCCATTGCTATACTCACCAAAACTTGGAGTGACAGTTAAAACAGGACTATATTATCTCCTACCGATTATCTTACTAGTGTGGTGCTTGATTGTCGAACGCTTCTCACCAGGTCTTTCAGCGTTCTGGGCTACCATGGGTATGATATTTATTACACTTACTCAGCACAGCCTTAAAGGTTTCTTGCGTAACGATCATAATCATATGGATGGCATAAAGCGTGGCTGGAGTCAGTTCATTGATGGAATGGTCGCAGGGGCACGCAATATGATCGGCATCGCTGTTGCTACTGGTACTGCGGGTATTGTAGTCGGGACTATATCTCTCACAGGAGCGCACCAGATCATGGGTGAATTTGTCGAGTTTCTATCCGGTGGAAGTTTGATGCTGATGCTCTTTCTAGTTGCAATCTTAAGTCTTATTCTGGGTATGGGGCTACCTACCACCGCAAATTATATTGTCGTGTCCAGCCTGATGGCTCCGGTCATCATCTCGATAAGTGCGCAATCTGGTTTGATCGTGCCCCTAATCGCGGTGCACATGTTCGTCTTTTACTTCGGCATTCTTGCAGATGACACGCCACCAGTTGGTCTTGCAGCTTTTGCGGCCTCAGCAATTTCTGGTGGTGATCCATTTCGCACTGGTGTACAAGGCTTCATGTATGATATTCGTACCGCGATCTTACCTTTTATGTTCATTTTCAACACCGATCTGCTACTAATAAATGTTGGTCCTTTCAAAGCGGTATTTGTCTTTGTGGTTGCACTTGTTGCCATGTTGGCCTTCGCTGCGGCCACGCAACATTATATGTTTGTCCGTAATAAAATATGGGAAACAATCGCTTTACTCCTAGTAGCATTCACTATGTTCAGGCCAGGCTATTGGCTCGATCAATTAAGCCCCCCCTACGATTATCTTCCCGCCACTCAGATAGTTTCATTGGCAAAACAAGCGCCAGTTGATGGTAATCTAAGAATGGTTGTCCGAGGACCCGATAGCCGCTATGGCGATATAACGACAATTACTGTCTTAGTACCCTTGGGTTCACTTGGTGATGGTGATACTCGTCTAATGACAGCTGCTGGTATAATGGTAAATATTGATGGAGACAAGGCTATTTTGGATGAGCCGCTGCCAAGTACGGCACTGTCGCTCATCATGCTTGAGTTTGATTTTTATGCCGATGATCCAGTCCAAATTATTCGCATTGAAGTTCCAACGCAAAGGATCGCTAAAGAATTATTCTTCATTCCTGCAATCATATTGTTGTGTTTTATCATAGTCATACAGCGTCGTCGTTTGAGAGATGATACCCTTTCATAGGGAAGCGATATTTTAACTGAAAGAGCCATCATATGTCAGCTGATTCGTTAAGCCTCTAATTTTTCAGTTCTCTTCAAGAATTAAAAATAATATGATAGTTAATAATTAGATTCCCCTCTTAATCAAATCCAATCAATAATGTCGTGATTGGACTAAAATAACTTTAAAAAAGCAAAATTTATATTCTTTAATAAATTTGTGCTTACTAATTGATTTTATGACGAAGTCTTTGCATTGTAAATAAATGATAAATCGCTGATCATAGCTTAAGCTTTAAAGAGCCAAGTCAGGAATTTTCTGGTAAAATATTGTTGCCTTTTCAAAAGCATGAGCCAGTTGCAAAACTCCCAGATCGTCCTGCGGTTTCCCAACTAACTGTAATCCAACCGGAAGTCCATCTTCTGTAAATCCGCAAGGCACCGAAATCGCAGGCTGTCCGGTGACTGAAATAAAATAACAAGAGCCCATCCAGTCCAGATAGGTTTCCATTTTCACCCCGTTTATTTCTGAAACAAATTCCTGCTCAATCGGAAAAGGCGGAACCTGGCTCACCGGCAGCGCCAGAAAATCATAGTTCTGCATAAATTCACGCACCCGATGAAACAGTGCCGTGCGTTTGACTTCCGCCCGCCCTAATTCTGGACCGCTCAATTTCATCCCGGATTCGATATTCCAAACCACGGTTTCTTTTAATTTATTTCTGTGTTCAGGTAAGAGAGAGCCCAAATTCATTTCATAAAACCAGGCACGGAAATTTTTAAATATCTCATCCGCATCAGAAAAATCCGGAAATCCTTCCTCGACGATGCAACCCAAATCCTCAAAAACTTCCCGCTGAGCTTCCAGGGTTTTAGTAACTCTTGAATCGACGGGCAGTCCCAGGCAGCGGCCGCGCGCGAGATCTCTGGTCTTCTGCGGGCCGCGATTCGTCAAGAAGTCGAAGCGGTCGAGATCGACGGGTTGTCCGGCTTCTTCTTTCGTGCGCCCACCCAATTCGATCGAGCCTTGCAGCTAGCCCGACGACTCGAGGTGCGAGTGGCGGATCAGACGGGACTGCGACTGCGAATCGGAGTGGCCCCGGTGCGATTCGCCGCTCGGATGGCGGCGGAGGATGCCGGCCGCAGCGGATCGAGGGTGATCGGAGCCGATGAGTTCGAGAGCTATCTGCTGAGCCAATCGGTCGAGCGACTTCCCGGTCTAGGACCGAAGACGGCCTCTCGATTGGCAGAACTCGGCGTGACCGGAATTCCAGGCTTGCGCGAGCTCGGTCTCGAGCGACTCGAGGTTCTTCTCGGCGCTCACGGTCGAGCGCTTTGGCTTCTGGCCTGCGGTGAGGACACCCAACCGCTTCGCGTGCGACGTCATCCGACGACGCTGTCTCGCGAGGAGACGCTCGCGCAGCCCGAGCCAGCCGATCTCGATTCGGAGTCCGGACCGTCGCGACTGACCCAGTGCTTGACGCGGATTTCGGGCCGGCTCGAGCAGGCGCTGCGCAGAGACGGTTTGCGCGCGGGTCGGATCGCGCTGCGACTGACCTATGCCGACGAAAGAACGGTGACCCGCAGCTGCAGCCTCGATACACCGACGGGAGACGCCTCGCGCCTGATGGATGT
>JACNKY010000266.1 GCA_014381795.1 Pseudomonadota bacterium
AGGGCCGGATTACACGCCGGCCTTTTCCTAGAGCATATTGAATGTTTAACCATTTATACGAGCCATTTTCCTAGAACATATTGCATGGTAGGGCCGGATTACATGCCGGCCTTTTCCTAGAGCATATTGAATGTTTAACCATTTTTACGAGCCATTTTCCAAGAACATATTGCATGTTAGGGCCGGATTACACGCCGGCCTTTTCCTAGAGCATATTGAATGTTTAACCATTTATACGAGCCATTTTCCTAGAACATATTGCATGGTAGGGCCGGATTACATGCCGGCCTTTTCTAGCGAATATGTTCCGGAGAATGGATCTGGATGAATAAAGCACCATTGATATTCAACATCTTTTGACACATATTCATGTTTTGCCGCATTGATTCGAATATACTCCACATGTCTGTTAAAGTCTTCTTCGTTCCTAATTCGATGATCCAAAAAACGAGATTGCCAACAGCTTGTCTTATTGGCTCGATCATCTTTCATTTTAATAAAATTTTGCTTGATCGATCCAACAACATCACCAATTGTAAAACCTTCTGATGGACAGATCAATCCGTGCCAATGATCAGGTAAAATAGTTAATGCCGCGAGCCGGAATGTAAGGTTTTTGCGTGTAAACCTGAAGGCTTCCTTTAATTTATTACATAAATGAGAGTCATTAAAAACAGACATTCGCTCAATAGTTACCACCGTTACGAAATACCATTGATGCGAACCGTGCCATCGATGTGGAATGTGGCTCATTGTAATTTCTTTTCCGATGAATAATCTTGTAAAAGGCCGGCATGTAATCCGGCCCTACCGTTTCAGCCGTGATTCAATTTTTTACAATGCCGGCGTGTAATCCGGCCTGGCGTTTCAGCCGTGATTCAATTTTTTACAATGCCGGAGTGTAATCCGGTCTGGCGTTTCAGCCGTGATTCAATTTTTTACAATGCCGGCATGTAATCCGGCCCTACCGTTTCAGCCGTGATTCAATTTTTTACAATGCCGGCGTGTAATCCGGCCTGGCGTTTCAGCCGTGATTCAATTTTTTACAATGCCGGAGTGTAATCCGGCCTGGCGTTTCAGCCGTGATTCAAATTTTTACAATGCCGGAGTGTAATCCGGCCTGGCGTTTCAGCTAGTGTTTCATTCTGTGGTAGTATCTGTTTTCAGTTTGAACGCATTTATATATTTACGGTTACGTAGCATCCCAAACACAGAGAGAGCTGTGATTGACGCAAGGATGATTCCACCTCCAATGAGAGTCATTACAGATGCTTCCTCTCCTACTCCCAGCCAGACCCAGATTGGAGCAAGTACGACTTCTGTCAAGGACAGCAGCATCAGTTCTGCAACAGGAACAAAGCGTGCGCCAAAGGTGAAGAGTGTAAAACCTACTCCGAACTGCACAATTCCCATGACAAGACTCAGAGCTAAGTCATGATTGCTGATGCTGAGATCATTTGCAATCAATCCGCTTGTGATTAACGTGAAGATACCTGCGAGGAATGCTGCGGATAACATGTCACTCATCTGACCTGCACGAAGTGAAACTGCATAGCCCGCCACCATGAAGCCCGTTGTGAACGCTAATAAATTTCCTGTTAAAGAATCGCTTTCAAAGCCTTCACCAACCATTACCACCACACCAATCAGCGCTACCGACATTGCGATCCAGCTTACCCGTGGAACCGTTTCCCTCAATACGAGCCAGCCCAACACGGCCGCAAAAAATGTCTGAGTGCTTTGCATCAACATGGTGTTGGCTACAGTGGTCTGCAGCATCGAGAAAATATTTGTTGTGAAAGCCGTTGTCAGACAAAGTGCTCCTACAAAACCGGGAAGCCCGGCGGCACGCACGATTTTTAAAATGCCTGTACGGTGACGTACGAACATGATGATTGACATCATGAAAATCATGCCCACGGCTCGATAAAACAGTACCTGCCAGGCAGTAGCGGTTTCCATGCTACGTAGCATTATTCCACCAATGCTCCAACAGACACCGGCAAAGATAACCAGCAGTATTCCTCGGGAATATGACGACATATTTTGTTTTATCATTTGACTGGAACCCTGAGGAGTTTTGAAGCCAGTGTTGTATACTATTTTGTCCCAGTTTCACAAGAGCCACTTTGCCATTATAAACGCAGCCAAACCGACAGTTACTATGATAAATAATTGGCGGCTGATTAATGCAGTAGCAAATGCAGCCAGAACTGCGAGAAGATGGTGGTTAGCCAGATTCAGCGCCAGTTCACCGTCACGAATGAGACTGGACTGAGTTATAATTGAAGTCAAAACAGCAATCGGTACAAATGTCAAAGCGCGTTCAAGAATCGGCGGTATTTTTACTTTTCCGGCCATTCCAAAAGGGAGATAGCGTGGTGTAAAAGTTAAAACGGTCATTGCCGCAATCAGCAGCCACTCATTCATGATTCTGCTCCACGCTAACTTTTACACGCCGGTCCAGTAAAATCGCAACACTGATTGCCAGGAAGGACGAGAAAAGCAATCCGGTCTGGTTCGGCCAGTGGTAAGTCATCAAGGTGCTGAACATTGCGGTGGCCGCGCAAGCCCAATCGGCACGTAATTTTAGATTTGGTACGACAATTCCTATAAAGCCCACTAGCATCGCAACATCCAAACCCCAACTTGAAATATCTGGAATTTGCTGTCCCATAATTATCCCGATGACTGTACAAGTTGCCCAGACAGTATACATCGCCAGTGCAGAACCCAGGAAATACCAATGCAGTCCGGGGGTGTCTTTCTTCCCAGCGACATGGTTACTGACAACCGCAAATGTTTCATCGGTTAGCCAGAATGCCATTGGGAACCGAAACTTTTGCGGCAGATTTTCAACCTGCGGCATCAAACTGGCGGCATAAAGCATGTGACGCAGATTGACTACAAAAACAGTCAGTAATATAACCGGTAGCGCAGTGGCGGAAGCAAGCAGGGTGACGGCGATAAATTGAGATGCACCCGCAAAGACAAACAGTGACATAGCCAATGTTGCCCAAGAGGATAAACCGGTTGTGATTGCCAACGCACCGAAAATCATTCCAAATGGAATCGCTGCCAGTATCAAGGGAGAAGAATCAAGCGCGCCTTGCAGAAACAAGCTGGATTTAGCTTTTGTACTCATCATCCTTTTTTCTGCTTTTAGTACTTGATCGAGCTTTTTGAGGTTTCTTTACAGCAGGAACTGATTTACTTTTCTTCATTTTTTCAAAAACTAGACAAGCCAAAGGCGGCAAATTAACCGATCCACGCTGCGTTTGACCCTGCCATTCTTCCGGAACGGTGTCGATTTGTTGTTGCTTGTTGTATCCGGAACC
Source organism: Pseudomonadota bacterium (assembly GCA_014381795.1). GTDB lineage: Bacteria > SAR324 > SAR324 > SAR324 > NAC60-12 > Arctic96AD-7. The sequence goes on from JACNKY010000266.1 coordinate 3,339, forward strand.
GCCAAAGTTAGGATCATCCGTGTCCAATATTTTACTGAAAGGTCCAGCTTCAGGAAAGCCCATCAAATAATTATCACGCGGCAGTGGTGTAAAATTGAAAATAAAAATCAAATCTGCTTCAGCCATGTTTTTCGCCGGTCTACGGATGAAAGACAAAATGCTGTTGTCCTGATCATGATGGTCGATCCATTGAAAACCAGTCCAATCAAAATCGTTCGTGAAAAGTGCAGGCTTGCCCAGATAAAAATGATTCAGTGTTTTGACGCATTTCTGTAATTTCTGATGTTCCGGATATTCGAGCAGGTTCCAGTCAAGACTACTGGCCTCGCTCCATTCTTTCCACTGACCGAATTCTGTGCCCATGAATGTCAGTTGCTTTCCCGGATGAGCCATTTGAAAAGCGAGATAGAGCCTAAGTCCGGCAAATTTTTGCCAAACGTCACCGGGCATTTTATCGAGCAGGGAACGTTTACCATGTACCACTTCGTCGTGCGACAGTGAGAGCATGAAATTTTCCGTGAAGGCATAGATCAGCGAAAACGTCAGCAAATGATGTTCGTATTTACGATAGACAGGATCCTTTTGCATGTAACTCAAAGTATCGTTCATCCAGCCCATGTTCCACTTAAGATTGAAACCTAAACCACCGGCATAAGTCGGATGACTCACACCGCCCCATGCAGTTGATTCTTCTGCAATCGAAAGAATTCCGGTGTGATAATGAAACAGTGTTTCGTGCAACTGCCGGAAAAAATCAATCGCGCCGATATTTTCATTTCCACCGTATTTGTTCGGAATCCATTCGCCATCATCACGGTCATAATCCAAATAGAGCATGGACGCCACCGCGTCAACTCTGATACCATCAATGTGATATTCGTCAAACCAGAATAAAGCATTTGAAATTAGAAAGTTACGTACTTCATTCCGCTCAAAATTAAAGATTAGCGTGCCCCATTCTTTATGTTCACCTTGCTTTGGATCTTCGTGTTCATAAAGCGCTGTGCCGTCAAAACGCGCCAGTCCGTGCGCATCTTTTGGAAAGTGTCCGGGAACCCAGTCCAGAATCACACCCAGTCCGGCAGCATGGCAGCGGTCAATAAATTCCTTGAACTGCTGGGGTGTACCGAAACGTGAGGTAGGCGCGAAATAACCTGTCACTTGATAACCCCATGAACCGTCAAATGGATGTTCTGCAATAGGCATTAATTCAAGGTGGGTGTAGCCCATTTCCTTAACATACGGAATCAGACGGTCGGCGAGTTCCGTATAAGTCAGCGATCGGTTTTCATCAGGCTTGTTTTCTTCAGGAATCCTTTGCCATGATCCCAAATGAACTTCGTAAACATTAACCGGTTGACTCAGAGGATTACTCTTTATCCGCTGCTCCAGCCAAGTTTCGTCGTTCCATTTGAAACCGCTCAATTCAGTGATAATCGAAGCAGTAGAGGGGCGCATTTCTGCTGAAAAGCCAAGAGGATCACTTTTCAATAATATTTGGTTTTCTAAGGTTTTAATTTCAAATTTATAGAGCGTGCCCACACTCACTTCCGGAATAAATACTTCCCAAATTCCGGAACCGCCGATGATTTGCATTGGATGCTTCAGACCGTCCCAGAGGTTGAAGTCACCTACCACACTCACCCGTTTGGCGTTAGGTGCCCAAACTGCAAAAAGAGTTCCGGAGACACCGTCCAGCGTTACTGGATGCGCACCTAGTTTGTGATAAAGCCGGTGGTGATTTCCCTGTCCAAAGAGGAATTGATCGAATTCCGTAAATTGCGGAGAAAAGTAAAATGGGTCATGACGTATGTGTTTGTTACCGTCTTTGTAAATGATTTTCAAACGGTAAGGTTTGAGTTCCGTGCGGGGTGGAATTTTCAACTCAAACAAACCACCTGCATGGATACTTTTCATCAACATCGATTCCGCCTCTGTCTGGTCATCCCAAAAGAGATAAACCTTGCTGGCTTCAGTTTCCAATACACGTACAATCCAAACCCGCTGACCGTTCTTTTTACGGACTTCGTGAAAACCTAAAACCGAGCGTGGTTCATGATAATTTCCATGCAAAAGATTCTCTATTGTAGCTATGGATAAAGTGAGTTCGGACATGCTGATGTATTGAGGAAAGCAAATATTTCTCTTACTTTATTATCATGGAAAATGCGCTTTGGAGCAAGTAATCTTTTGTTAATGAAAAGTACTGTTTCTTTTCAGCAGCAATTAAATGCAATGTGTCTTAAAGAAATTTCTGAAAATTTCAAAAAACTTGTACCATAGAAAATCAAATGTATGATAGCTACATAGTATTTATTGAAACTGAATAACATTTTGCAGCGTTGGTTGTCTGGATTCGCAAAAATAAATAAAAATCCCCCAAGAAAAACAGCATAAGCAATGAAAATTAATTCCCGTATTTATGTCGCAGGGCATCGCGGTTTGGTCGGTTCTGCAATCATCAGAGCACTTGAACAAAAAGGATTTGAAAATTTAATTACTCGTACACATGCGGAATTGGAATTGCTGGATGCGGTTGCTGTGCAGAAATTTTTTGCTGAGACAAAACCTGAATATGTTTTTCTGGCGGCGGCAAAAGTTGGGGGTATACATGCTAACAGCACATATCCTGCTGATTTTATGCGTGAAAATTTACTGGTACAAACGAATGTCATCCACGAAGCATGGAGTCACGGAGTTGAAAAATTAATGTTTCTCGGCAGTTCCTGCATATACCCGAAACTCTGCCCTCAGCCAATTAAAGAGGAATATTTGCTGACCGGCGAACTTGAGTCAACCAATGACGCATATGCGCTGGCTAAAATTGCAGGTATCAAAACCTGTCAAAGTTACAATCAACAGTACGGAACAAATTTTATTTCTGTAATGCCTACAAATCTCTATGGAATAAACGACAATTTCCATCCGGAAAACTCACATGTACTGCCTGCCCTGATCCGCAAGTTTCATGAAGCTAAAATCTCAAATGCAGAGTCAGTCAACATTTGGGGTAACGGCACAGCACGCCGTGAATTTCTACATACAGATGATCTTGCAGAAGCACTATTGTTTTTGATGGAAAATTATGCTGATTCAGCAATAGTCAATGTAGGCTGTGGTGAAGACCAGACGATCCGGGAATTAGCGGAAACTATTCAAAAAGTTGTCGGCTTCAGTGGACGTCTTGACTTTGACAGTTCATATCCAAACGGTACTCCCCAAAAAATTCTTGATATTTCCAAAATAAATTCATTGGGATGGAAGCCACGTATCCCCTTGAAGGAAGGCCTTCATCAAGTTTATCAGTGGTATGCAGCGCAGGATTAATCTGCACCAAAAAAGTCCATTTCTTCCTAATTCTTCCCTCCGGAAATTTTGCCAGCACCTTCTTCGGCATTTAACTCCGTAAATTTGCGTATAGTCACATTTAGATATATTTGAGATTCTGAATATCGAGGTTTTTTCCTGCCTTCTTCGGTGCTCTTGTCATAGAAGTAAAAGGAGTCTCGGCCTCTTCTGAGGCTTATATTAATGTTGAATCTAGATGTAGGAGTAGAACGATGTTGAGTGTTCTAGTGAAGGTCATGCGAATGGTAGTTGTTATGAGTGTGGCTCTTACAGTAGCGGGAGCAGCTTATGCGCAATCGCTGCAGGAAGTAATGAAGCAGCGCGGATTAAGCGAAAAAGACCTGTTGGCCGCAGCAAAAACTTTTAATCCTTCAGGAAAGAAAGATGAATATCTTGTTTTTTCTTCCGGAGGACAGTCAGGACAAGTGATTGTCTATGGAGTGCCTTCGATGCGCATTCTCAAGTATATCGCGGTTTTTACACCTGAACCGTGGCAGGGTTACGGTTATGGTGAAGTAGAAAGTATGAAAATCCTGGAAGAAGGAAAGATTGATGGAAGAGAAATCCGCTGGGGAGATACTCACCATCCTGCTCTTTCAGAAACGAACGGTGATTACGATGGAAAGTACCTTTTCATCAATGACAAAGCAAATCCACGGATTGCCGTGATCGACTTGTCAACTTTTGAAACAAAGCAGATAGTCGTAAATCCGATTTTCAAATCAGAACACGGCGGAACTTTTGTAACTCCAAACACTGATTATGTTTTGGAAGCAGCACAATATCCTGCTCCTTACGGAAAAGAATATGTTTCCCTGGACGAATACCAGCAAAAGTATCGTGGTGGAGTTACATATTGGAAGTTTGACAGAAATGCTTTGATGTCTCTTACCAGTAAAGCACTACGGCGCTTAAAGAAAAAGGGTGTTCCTACCAAAGGTTTGAAAGCCTTGATGAATCAAGAATTTCACGGAGAAGCCGCATTTTTGGCTGCTGTGTCTGAAAAACTTGGTGCAGGTGGTTTAAAAGAACACAGGAAAAACATTCTCAAGTATGCCAGTAAGCAGGGTCGGCTGTTGCCGGAGAATTCATTTACTGTGGAAATGCCGCCTTATATGCAGGACATCAGTGATGTAGGAAAAGGTATTAGTGAAGGTTGGTCTTTCACGAACTCCGTAAACACTGAACTCTATATCGGTGGTTTTGGTAAAGGCAACACTAAGTGGAAACACCGCCTGGCAAACGAAGCTGGCATGTCGTCTAAAGACACTGACTACATGCACATCGTAAACTGGAAAGCAGCGGAGAAACTTTTCAAGGCCGGCAAGTTCACTAAAGTAAATGGACATGCAGTACTTTCCATGAAAGACATGGTAGCTGCGAATGCGCTCTTCCTCCTGCCTGAAGCAAAAAGCCCTCATGGTGCAGATGTCAGTCCCGACGGACGTTACATCATTGTTTCCGGAAAACTTGATACTCACACAACTGTTTATGATTTCAAGAAAATCAAGGCATTGGTGGATAACAAAGATTTTGCCGGTAAAGACCAATGGGGAATTCCAATTCTAGATATGAAAAAATCAATGCATACTCAGGTAAACGTTGGTTTGGGCCC
>JACNKY010000225.1 GCA_014381795.1 Pseudomonadota bacterium
TGCCCGATATTTTCAATGGTACTTATTTCAAGGAAGCTTCCAAAATTGAGCTTGAACGGGTGATGATTGAATATTCTCAGCCTAATACTCATAAAGGCTTCCATGTGGGCCATATGCGCAATGTTGCGCTTGGGGACAGTCTTACACGGATTTATAAATATAATGGTTATGATGTAGTCGGAGTTAACTATATAGGCGATGTTGGCGCACACATCGCAAAATGCCTATGGTATTTCCGTAATCACAATACTGAAACGCCTCCGCAACATTTTCGTGGAGAATGGTTAGGAGAGTTATACTCTCAAGCTGTAAAAAAACTGGACGAAGCTGAAGGGGAGGAGAAAATTAAATTTCAGCAGGAGGTAAGTCACATTCTGCAAAAACTTGAAGCTAAAGATAAAGCATTCACGGAAGAATGGGAAATGACACGTGAGTGGTCAATGCAGGATTTTCATGAGATATATGAGTGGCTTGACGTTAATTTTGATCACATATTTTATGAATCAGAGGTTGATGAAGCAGGCAGGAAAATTGTAATTGAGGGCGAAGAGAAAGGTACATTTGAACGTTCAGAAGGTGCAATAGGGATTAATCTTGAGGCAGAGGATCTCGGCTTTTTTATGCTGTTGAAATCAGATGGGAATACACTCTATGCGACCAAAGATCTTGCGCTGGCACAGCGTAAATTTGACAAGTTTGGTGTAAAACGTTCTATTTATGTCGTAGGTGCAGAGCAGACTCTGCATTTTAAACAAGTTTTTGCGACACTCAAACGGATGGGCTATTCTCAAGTTGAGCAGTGTTTCCATTTGCCATATGCATTAGTCATGCTTCCAGAGGGGAAAATGAGTTCCCGTGCAGGCAATGTAATTCTGTTTTCGCAATTGCGTAATGAAATTATTGAAAGCATCCAATCCGCTCATCTGGCAGAGCACCGGCTGGATTGGAGTCAGCAGGAGTTGGACGAAACGGCACAAAAAATTGCTGTCGCCGCTATCAAATACGGAATGCTCAATCAGGATTCTAACAAACAGATTGTGTTTTCCATGAAAGACTGGCTGATTTCAGAAGGTGATACAGGAACTTATCTGGTTTATGCATATGTTCGTATCAGAAGTATAGGTCGGCAGATTTCGCGTGAAGTCAGTACGGATGTGGATTATTCACTCTTGACACACGCCAACGAAAAAAAACTGCTACGCCAGTTACTCGATTTCAACCGCACTGTCTTAATCTCAGGAGAACAATACCGTCCCTCACTGCTGGCGAGGATGCTCTATGAGTTTTCCAAAGATTTCAGTAGAGCCTACAATACCTGTTCGGTAAAGCATGCAGAAACTGAAAAGCTGCAGGCTGCAAGATTACTCTTATTTCATTGTGTTGCCGAAACTCTCCTGCAGGGTCTTCATCTCCTTGGCATCACTCCACCTGAACGGATGTAAAGCGGCGAAGATTGTTTGTGGATTTCAGCCTGTAAGTTTGAAAAATCACTGGAACATTCTTCCTCCTACCTTTGCTTTTCCAGATTTTAGCTAAGACAAAAGATATGCGCACCTTGTTGTTGATTTTAATTTTTTGCTTTAGTTTTTCTGTGGAAGCAGCTGCAGATTATTTTAAATGGAAAATTCTTTTTGCAGCAAAAGGTTTTGGTACAGAGTACGAAACAATTCCGCTTGCTGCAGCAGGAAAAGTAGAGTTTGCGGATAAAAAAATTGAGTGCAGAATGGAGAGTTTCTGGACACGTATGGAAGCAGATTTGCTGCTCGAGGGAAAGACTTTAGTCTGCGTAAACGGAGACAAAGAAAATTCTGTGAGTGTGGTTTGTAGAGACAATCACCTTAACCGCAAATACAATCTGCTTAAAGAGCTTTATCCTGCCGCAAAAGCGGGTTTCCGGCTTTTGCCAAAAATGGGCAATGGTTCTCCATATTTGGAACTGCGTTGTTATTTTTGATTACTTTGTTAAGGCAAAGCTTTTAAAAGAATCTGCAGGGTTTCGAAAGATTTTTTTGCGGCAGTATTGAGGAATCCGTAAGAAAGTTTTTCTCCATCTGCTCCAGCTAAATCACTGAGGCAACGTACCACAATTGCCGGAATTCCAAATTGCTCTGCAACCTGTGCAACTGCTCCTCCTTCCATTTCAATTGCCTGTGCGCCAAATTGAGCAAACAAAGCTTTTCGTGTTTCTCCGCACTGCAGGAAAACATCTCCGGTCAGGATAGTACCCATTCTTACTCCCGGAAGCGCTGCTTTGATTATTTTCTTTATTTCCGGATCAAGGCTAAACTCCGCAGAATTTTCAGGAGCTCCCATTGGAATACTTCCCGCACGGTAAACCTGTAACTGACCATCGTTCAGTGCTCCGTAATCATATTGGATTAATGACTCTCCAACCACTACATCTCCAATTTCCAATTCCGGATCAATTCCACCTGCTACTCCGGAAAAAACAAGCAATTCACAGTCAAACTGCTGAATCAGTAAAGTTGAAACCAACGCTGCATTAACTTTCCCAAGACCGCATTCGACCACAATCAGCTCATGACTATCCTCTTTTTTGCTGTAAAAAGTTCGACCGCCGAGCATCTGAGCAGAATTTGGCGGCAAATCAAAATATTTTATTTCTTTAGGAATAGCACAGAGAATTCCAATCTTCATAGGGATAATTTAACAATAAAATTAATCAAAGTATTTATTACAGATAGCCGGAAAATCACGTTTTGTACACCAGTCATAAAACTTACCGCTTCCGGATGTACAAGAAGCGGTGACAAAACTCAGCAACAAAAATGCAGTCCAATAGTTTAAAAAACGACGGAAAAATGTGAGCTTTACTGCTGAATAATTGCTGCAATGAAAGTTGAATGACATGTTCAGCCTTTTCTGCTCAACTCAAAAACCAACTTCGCAAAATCTTTTGTTCCTTCGTCCGGAAGTAGTTTGTGGAGCTTTTTACCAATTTCTCCAGGGACACGATTCTCAAAAAAATTATTCCACCAGTTAATTCCTTCAGTTGCTAAAACTTGCTGTGAAACATATTCTGCCGCGCCTTTTTCTTTGATCAGCAAAGCATTTTCTTCCTGATGTGTTCCAGGAAGTGGAATGAGCACTGTGTCTTTTTGCAGAACAGCAAGTTCTCCAAGAATCCCCATGCCTGCTCTTGTCAGCACTATTTCGCTTTTAGCAAGCAAGTCCCCCATACCTTCGTGTACAATTTCCAGCGGATGATAATGCTGATGAGAAAAAGCTGATGCTTCCTGTTCCAAATTAATAGTGGATCCGGAACCAGTGAGATGAACAACCTGAAAATTATTCAACAAGTGTTTTAACAACGGAAAAACCGCATGATTTAAGCCAACTGCTCCCTGACCGCCTCCTGTGATAAGAATGAGCGGGAGTTCCGGATGCAGATCAAAACGCTCATTCGCGAGTTTTGCATTTGCGGAAAATATTTCCTGACGTACAACAGGACCAATTGTCTGTTGCAAAGCAATTGAAGGAAACTGCTTTGCGGTTTGTTCAAAATAAGCAACAAGTGCCTTACTGACTGGAGCCATTAAACGGTTGGCAAGTCCGGGTCGCACATCCATTTGCAGGATTACATGCGGAATTCTTAAGATCCACGCTGCGTAAGCTACAGGTACGCTCACAAAACTTCCTGCGGATACAATGACTTGCGGTCGGAAAATCAGCAAAAGCACCAAACCCATTATTCCTCCACCTAAAATAAACAAAGGATCGATGAAATTATGCCAACTCCAGTAACGTCTCAGTTTTCCGGATGGAATGGCGACAAATGGAATTTCAGTTTGTTCTACCATTCTACGTTCCGGACCGTTTTTGCTGCCGAGAAATAGAAAGTGAGAGTCTGGTTTTTGCTGACTTATTTCTTCTGCTAAAGCCAGCAAAGGTAAAGTAGGACCTCCAGATCCTCCACCTGTGAATAAAACTCTAACAGGTTTTTCACTAATTATTTGAGACTCATTTTCGGTCATTTGAAGTTCCGGGAATCAACGAGCAATTGTGCCTTCTTCAATTCCGTCTGCAGAATTCCGCTTACCTCTACTGCATCATTGCAAAAAATCCATTCTACTCCACGGTTAATTTCACGAAAAAGATTATTTTTTGACTTAGGATAACCAACACCTATTTTTTGTCCACAATCCAGATGTTGTTTTACAATTTTTTTATGAAGCAGCAGATAGTGTCCTCCTAATCCGGCATATTTTTCATTCAAGGAGATTTTACTCAAGTATTTTGCGTTAAAGACCGCTACCGGAAGTTTCGCTGAACTGTCGACAAAATTAACCAGCATGAACATTTCCGGAGCAAGAGAAAGCAGATGAAAATCTTTCCGAGGTTCCAGTGGAGCGAAGAGCTCTTTGAGAATCCTGTTCTGCTTTTCCGGTTGAGGATAATGTTCTTCTTTGGCCTCCACCATCAAGTGCAGTTTTCCTCCGTAACGCAGAAGTACTTCTTCCAATGTGGGCACTTGCGGACAATGTTGCTTTAATTCTGCTAATGTTGTTTCAGAAATCCTCAGATTTGAACCGAACAATCTCAGTAAATCCGGATCATGAGCAACTACAGGATGTAAATCTTTTGTCCAGCGAAAATCCAGTTCAATCCCCCAAATACCTTCTGTTTCAAGTGCATGATCGAAAGCAGATAAAGTGTTCTCGTATACCGTAATGTTGTCATGTTGTCCTCGGTGAGAAATGATTTTGCACTTGCTCAAATTCTCTAAGGTAGGTGCCTTCTGGGGGACAATTGCAAAGATCGAATCACAGATCTGCATCAAACGGGATTCCAGCCAGGACGGTAGTTCCATAACAATTAGTGAATTATGGTTTTAAAAAAGTTTATTTGCGTTTCCAGAGTTTTAAACAAGCTAAGCTTCTTGAGGAGGTTATTCCCAAATCTTCTTCACAAATTTAAGCGGTCGCAACTTCTCAACAATTTTGTGGAAAACAGGCCAGCTTACAGGTTCAAGTTTGATAAGTATATCTGCTTCTTTTTTATTTTTTTCTGCAGATTCGGAATAGATTATAGCAACACCTGCATCTTTTATAATTTTTGTTATCTGAAAAAGAATCCCTGTACCATCAATGACATGCAAATGAATGACGTGTGATCGAGATATTTTTTTCGAGATATTCCATGAAACATCGATAGGTATTAATCTGGACTGAGTCAGTTTTTTGTTGTTAATTATTTTCGGGCAGTCTGCGAGGTGAATCTCAATTTCCTTATCATCATGAATGAAACCTAAAATTTTATCTCCGGGAATTGGGAAACAGCAATTTGCGAGTCTGATTAATGGGTTTTGCACATCATCAATCAAGAATATATTTTTATCTCCTCCAAATACATTCCCCCAAAATTCAGGTCTTATCATCTTTTTCAAACGTCCGCTACTTTCAAAATGAAGCAGTTTGTACTTTCTGAGAAACTGTTGTAAAGGTCGTTTTTGTAAACCAATTTCCTGAAAAAATTGATTGGCGGTTAAATTTTCAGCTTTCAGCGCGGACTTAACCATCATTGATTTAATCCACTTTTCTACACTCAGTTCTTCGCCTTTTTCTCTTAATTTGCGCTCCAGTAACGCACGTCCAGAATTTCTGACGTTTAAAACCTTTTGCTGCTCTACAGCTCTTTTTATTTGGGAGCGGCTTTTTGCGGTTTTGACCTGGTTAAGCCACTCCTCTTTAGGATGAACGCCCTTGTCAGTGATAATTTGCAGAGCTTCTCCTGTAAACAACTGCCTTTCACGAGGAACCCTTTTTTTAGTGGTACCTACCGAAGAAGGATTCACAAGAGCACCGATGCAGTGGTTGCCAAGTTCCGTGTGTATTCCATAAGCAAAATCAAGCACAGTTGATCCTTGTGGAAAAACGAGCATATCTCCTTCGGGACTGTAGACTTGTACTTGATCAGACTGTACATAGCTCATAACGTCAAGCATACGAACGTCTTTATCACCTGCCATCTGATCAAGTTGGCTCAGATAGATACGATAATAGTCGGCAAGTTCGGTTGGACTTCCACTCCAATGTGCCATGATTCCATACTGATTCTTTGTCAGCATTTCTTCAGAAACAATTTCGATTAAGGTTTGTTCACCTTCCATTCTTAACTCAGTCTGTATTCCTTCATACCCATTCCAGAGAGGATTACTGATATAATCTCTAATTTTAAGAGGGATGACATAATAATTGGTATGGACTATACCGAGTGCCTGAAAACAATCTAAGCTGTTTTTAACTACAATTCTGAAACCTTCTAATATATGATCGATCGGCCCGCTTTCCTGGATACGGGAAGAAGGATGAACATAAAGCGGTTCGACATTATGATAAGCAAACTTTTGTTTTTCTAAATTATTTTGTAGAGAGTCTTTCATCGCCTTAATCGTTGAAATGCGGTCTTTTTTCAAATCATCGATTTCAATCAATGTTTTCTGATATCTCTTAGGATAAAGTAATTTAAAACAAAGTTCGGTGTGTTCCTGGCAAATTTGGGTCAAGCCTAACCGTTCTGCAATCGGCACATATATATTAAGCGTTTCCAGGCTGATCCGCCGCTGTTTATCACGTGGCATGGCGTCCATGTCTCTCATGTTATCGAGCCGATCAAAGAGTTTGATAAACAATGCTCGCACATCCTGCACCATTGTTTTCAACATACGCTGATATGTTGCGTCTAAATTATCGACGGTTAAATTTTCAGGACTTTCGGGTTTTTTAATTTTAGTTAATCCTGTGACAATATCTGCATACCAGGATCCATAACGCTCATTGATATCTTCGTGAGTTATTGAGGTATCTTCAATAATATCATGTAATAGGGCGGCAACAACTGTGGGGGCATCAAGACCTGCTCTGCAGATATAACTTGCTACACGCAGTGGATGAATGATAAATGGTTGACCGGATTTACGCTTCTGGTTTTCATGATATTGCCAGATGTCTGAGATGGCTTGATCGAGTAGTTCCGAATCTTTGCGGGTACCATATTCATGCACATAGCTGCGGATTTGTTTATCCAAATCCGTAACCAAAGCTCTGTCACTTGCTGAAATGTTTGTCTGTTTGCTCCTCGACATTTTCTTGTTAAGATTTTAATTTTATTGCGGTTGGAAGCTTCTTGCCTGATCATTTCCGCTGCAATAACGCAATGTGGACTCCTTGCGGACAGGTTTCCAGCCAACTTCAAAATGTTGGCTCCACAACGACCCCCTTATTTCACGGAAGAGATCAAAACTTTTCGGATCAACCCAGAAAAAAAAATAGTTTTCTTCCGGAGGATATTTTTTCATCAAAATTTGCAACAATCCATCGTTCTCAGAAAGTTGATGCCACCATTGACCTGCTCCGGGCGAAGGTAAAAATTCCAGACAATGAGCGTACCCACTCCCGGTTGTGAGTTTAATGGAGTATTGATTAAGCCTCATTTGTTTTGGTAAAGTTTCCTTGCCTGAAAGGTACTTTTTTAAGTTTTGATAAACTAATGCCCGATCCAGATATAAGATACGATCATCCCTAAGTAAAAACAAAAGGTTGTTTTTTTGAGAAGCATGTGACCATGGAATTGTAATTTTTTTAATATTTTCAAATGGTTGTTTTTTTTGTGGTGTTTGTTCACTTTTTTTTAAGAGTGAAAACATTGCCATGAAAACTGCCAGAATAACCAATATTCCAACATTGTTTGAGACAATGTCAACTAGAGAGTCCAAGTTTAACAAACCCGGCAAATCACCTAAATATCCCCTTTTGTTTCGCATTAATTTTCATCTTGCAGTGATACTTCTTCTTTCTTAGTTTGCTCGAAGGCCTCACGCGCTTGTGCCTTCTCTTTTTGATGGAGAGAATGCTGGTATTTAGCAAACCAGTCAGATACTTTATCCGCTAAATCAGGACGTTTGATATGGACACAGAGGTCCACCAGCTTTTTTAAGGTGCTGTTTTGCGGATCAAGCTTGATGGCTTCTTCATAATATCGGATTGCACTTTTGTATTTACCGTTTTTTTCTGCTTCTTCTGCCTGACTAATTTTTGCCTGCACTTCTGCTTGACCTTCTTTATTTGAAAAACTTTTCAGCATCTCTTCCAACTCAAAAGCTCGATTTTCATTTTTTAGCAAATTGTTGAGGTTGATGGCCTTGTGCAGAAGATTTTTACTGACTGCAATGCTAAGTGCTTTGTCTATTAGCACCGCAGCCTTTTTTGGATCCTTTTTTTTAAGATAGTTTTCAAAAAAGTCAAAGACCTTACCACGAAAAGCAGG
>JACNKY010000174.1 GCA_014381795.1 Pseudomonadota bacterium
CCAGGTCTTATTATTTTATCAAAAATTACGAATCAGCTGAAAAGCATGCACGTCGAGCTACACGTTTTGATCTTTTTAATGCTGGTTATTATGAGTTGCTGGGCAGCATAGCTTTTGCCCTTGAACGTTACGGAGATGCAATAACAGAATTGGCGATTGCAGTCAGAATTTCACCTGAACGTGTTTCTGCTTATTTGAAACTGGCAGCAACGTATGAGAAGATTGATGATGACGGGAGAGCTATTTCATCGTTGGAGCAGGCACTGCAGATTGATCGGCTTTATGTAGAAGCGCTATACCATCTCTCACGGATTTATTTGCGTCAGCGCGAATTCGAGGGTTCCAAACGTACTCTCGATACTTTGTTGAAACTGGAGCCTAAGAACAAAGAAGCTCTGCTCATGAGAGTTCAATCATATTCGCTTCAAGGCAGTTACTATTACGCCCAGACTCTCGCGGAAGAAATGCTAAATCAGTTTCCGGACTACGCACCGATTCGGCGTGAATTACTCCGGATTCAATTCGCACAGCAGCAATGGCCTGAAGCGCAGGCTTTACTCGTTCAATTGAGATCAAAAAGTTCATTTTCTACAGAAGATCAACTGATTGAAGCATATTTGCTTTTACATCAGGAGCAGGAAAAAGAAGCGCGATTACGTTTTCAAACTATACTTGAACAGCATCCTGAAAACGTGGATGCGATCATGGGCTTAGCAGTTCAGTTGTTGCGTAAGGGATTTTTGGAAGATTCACTCACCTGGTTAACTCGTGGGTTGGAAATTAACCCGCGTCTTGCCAGAGCACATTATCTGCGCTCATCAATTCTGTTTCGACAAGGTGATTATCTACAGGGAGATTTAGCGATCGGTAGAGCACTGGAATTAGACTCAGCCAATCCTTCTTATCAACTGCTGTTTTTACGCAGACAACTGATGAAAGGCGAATTATCCGTCGTTGAAAAGCAGTTAAAGCGTATACAGGAAAAACATCCGTTGAATACTGAAGCACTGCAATTGCAGGCGGATTTGTTTAAAAGCCGCGGTAATTCAGCAGAAGCTGAAAAAATGCTGCGTCAGGCAATTATGGTGCATGATTCTCCTTCTATACATTTTTCGCTGGCAAGGGTGCTTTATCAACAGAGTAAGTACCGTTCAGTCTTGGAAGTAACAACTCCGTTGTTAGAAGTTCTTTCAGGAAATTGGGAAGTCGTTTACCTGCATGCTTTGACTTTAAGCCGTGTTGGAAAGTATGAAGAGGCACTGAAAATTAGTCAACCCTACCTTGAACGTAAAGAAAGCCAGGGTTACGCCCATCGTCTGGTCGGTGATCTACTGCGTTACAATGCTAAAGAGCAGGAAGCCCAGAAAATTTTCCAGCAAGGATTGGTTCAGTTTCCTGGACACCTTTTTCTGGTAGACGGTTTAAGCGCATCACTGGTCATGACGGAAGACTGGGAGAAAGTTCTGGAGTTGCTGGAAACAACACTGGAACAAAGTCAGCGTCTGTCAGGTAATCCGCCGATGCAACTTTTGTTTCTGGACCGTTTAGCAGTCGCCTATCAGCGTTTAGAAAAACCTGAAAAAAAACTGAATATTTTACGTAAATATCATCAACAAAACGATCCGTTAACTGCGGCACAATTACATTCTTTGGAAGAGCAACTCTTGTTTCCGATTTCGTTACCTTCTCTTGACAAAGCATTATCACCGTTATTGCTACCGTAAAAGCTCAACCAGAATTTTGCACAAAACATCTTAGTTATATGGGATCAAACAATAAAAAAACCAGCAAATTCACTTCAGCGTTTCATGCCGCTGAAGTGATCTCACACGATCTATCCCTTTTGCGCGGGAAGAAGAAGCCTGCTTTTTTTGATGATTCAGGAATCCAGGGATTACTGTCCACGGAAGAGATTGAAGAAGAAGTTCGGCAACTGAAGAAAGTAGACGTTGACTCATATATTCAACGTGTGGTTAATCCATCTGAATCAAAGAAGCGTCCTAGTGCTCTGGAAGTAATTCAGCAGTTAGGTGGAAAAATGATTGCAGAAGAAACCGAAGGACCGCTTTATACTGCAGAAATTGAATTTTTAATTTCTGGGCAAATGCGAAGGTTGGGATTTATTGCCCAGAATCACAAAATACAAAATGGTGTCTGGGGGCCGAATCATCACCGTAAAGCCGCGGAAAAGGTGCGTTTTTTTGCTTCGCACAGTATACCTCTGGTAACTTTCATGGATACGCCAGGTGCAGCTGCTGATGCAGAAGCAAACCTGGACAACCAGTCTCACAGTATTTCATTTCTGATCAGTGAAATGGCAAATTTACAGTTGCCTGTCATCGGCATTGTTTTTGGAGGTGGTTACAGCGGTGGAGCAATTCCTCTGGCAACCGCCAATATCCTGCTTTCCGTCAGGCAAGGTGTCTTCAACACTATCCATCCAAAAGGCTTAAGTAACATTGCGCGGAAATATGATTTATCCTGGCAGGAGTCAGCCAAACACATAGGAGTTTCTGCATATGAATTACAGTCTCAAGGATATTTCGACGGTATCATAGATTATGCTTATGAGCACCCTCATCAAGCAAAAAATATTAAGGATGCAATCATCAGTGCAGTTGAAGCGACTGAAAATAATTCATGTAAATTCTTAATTGAAAATGATTTTTTCTTTGACCATTATCGTGACAGCATCAATCATTATCTCAACCCTTCAAAACTTTTAATAGAAAGTAACAGAGTTACAGACCGCTCCCCAACAGGTACGCTGAATATTTTTGGTGATGTGTATCGGTTTATGCGTTACCTCAAATTACGCCAGCGTATTGTCAGTCGCTCCATCGATAGTTATGCCAGACTCAGTTCTCGTAAAACTCCTGTGGGGAAATTGCAGGAACGTCTTAAAAAAGAACGACAGGAAAAACTGCAGCAGTGGTACAAGACTCCGCTGGAGGTGCGTTTCCACGAAAAGCTGAACAAACGTTTTGAACAGTTTGTCAGTGCCAGTGATGACCGTGAAAAAGAGCGTGGACGTCTGGTTGCCTTTTTCATCGGTGATCCACGGGTGAATTATAAAAAAGCGGTTGATGACCTGACTCTGGAAATACTGCTTTACCTCTATAATTACTGGAAGGACAGTACTTCAGAAAACCTGATAGAACTGTACGAACAACTTGGAGAATTAACTCTCAAGGACCTCCCTCCAAAGAATCCTAATTTACTGGATTTGTTAAAAACCACTGTTATTAATGAAAGTTTTAAGGAAAATTTCCAGAACATACTCCTGTTTGATTTGCTCTACAATCAAGTCATAGAAGCTCTTCCGACTATTGCAGATGAACTGAAAGGTACAAATCAAATTTCCCAAAAATCTGTCGAACAGTTGTTTGAGCAGACAGTGGAAGGAGCAATGAAGGAATTTAAAAAAAATTCGCTACAACTTGAAAGTAATACAGTAGGGACACAATTTTTTAAGTGGTTGGCAAATTTTATTGACCACAAAGATTGTGATGAAGTTCTGGGTACAATCAGCGAATGGAAAAGAGTTGTCTTCCCGCGGATGAGTCCTCCACTGTTTGGGCTTGTGCGTTATTATTTTTCTGGACTGTTACCCTCACTTTACGAAGCACAGCAGAATAAAGGCCGCTTTAACGGAAAAATCACTCCACGCAACATCGGCATTAAAGATTTTTGGAACCGTCTCGATCAATCCTACAAAGATTTGCTGATCCAGAATTTATTACGTGGATACAAAAGCTCTGTCATTAGTTCCACTAAAGTCCTCGAGCATTATTTCAAAGATTTTAAGGAATTGTACGCAGACAGGATAACTTCAAATCCGGTTAAATTTCCAGGATTCCGTGAGGCGATTGAGCAGGCATTGGATAATGGTGTTACGCCGTGTGGTGTGGTGACTGGAATGGGAACATTCACCAATGAAGTAAACGTAGAAGCAGACGTTGATAAAAAAACTGATCCTAAAAAACAAAAAACATCTTACCGGGTAGGTCTGGTGGTCAGTAATGTAGAGTTTCAAGCTGGAGCATTTGATATGGCAAGCTGCGAAAAAGTTTGCCGGTTACTTGATGATTGTGCGCGTTTGAAATTACCGGTGATCTTTTTCATCTCTTCCGCGGGTATGCAAACCAAGGAAGGCGGTGGATCTTTATTCTCAATGGCTATCATCAATGAACGGATAACAAGATTTGTAAAAGATCTGGACCTGCCTGTTTTGTGTTTCGGCTTTCGTGACTGTACTGGAGGAGCACAAGCTAGTTTTGTAACGCATTTGCTTGTGCGTACCTATTATTTATCAGGTTCACAAATTCCATTTGCCGGTCAATTGGTGGTGGAAAGCCACTTACCGGCCCATTCAACTTTGTCGAATTACCTTTCCACAAATCCTGGCACAATGGACGGTCTTGTCAAAAATCCTTTTGACACAGATATTGATCAAAAACTTTTGGAAATTGACCCGCAGATTCCGGTTGCTAAATATTCAGTTGAGGAGATTATTTCACGTGTCTTGTCTGGTGAATATCAGTTGTCTGTAGGTGATGAAGTTCAGACATATTCTACTCAGGAAAATTTACATACAGGTGAACTTAAACGTGTGCTGATTCACGCACGCGGCTGCACCGCGGCACGTTTGATACGAGGTGCTCAGGATGCCGGGATGGAAGTGGTCTTAGTTGCCTCGGATGCTGATATGGAAAGTTATCCTGCAACCTTGCTGCGTGAAAAAGACCGTTTGGTCTGCATTGGAGGCAACACACCGCAGGATAGTTATTTGAACGGAATGAGCGTAATCAGAATTGCAGAACAGGAGGAAGTAGATGCAATTCATCCAGGCATTGGATTTTTGTCGGAATCTCCGCATTATGCAAGAATTTGCCGGGAACACGGTTTTAACTTTATCGGACCGCGTGTTGCGAATATGGATAGAATGGGTAACAAGTCAAATGCAATTGCGACTGCCCAAAATTTAAAGATACCCGTTGTCCCTGGTAGTGAAGGTGCTTTAATGGATCCTGCACATGCTCTGGTTGTTGCCGCGGAAATTGGATTTCCGGTGTTGATAAAAGCGGCACACGGCGGAGGAGGAAAAGGGATTGGAGTAGTCAGAGAAGCAGGGCGCTTCAAATCAATATTTTCACGGATGTTTCAGGAAGCCCTGAGTGCGTTTGGCAATGGAGATTTGTATTTAGAAAAATTCGTCGGTTCGATGCGTCACCTTGAAGTGCAAATAATCCGTGACATGCATGGTAATTCAAAATTATTAGGAATACGTGACTGTTCGGTTCAGCGTAATTATCAAAAACTTATTGAGGAAACTGCTTCAGGAATTCCGAAAAATATCAGGGATCAGGTTTATAATTATGCAGGTAAATTGATTGATGAAATTGATTACATCGGTGCAGGTACTGTTGAATTTATTTATGATCTTGATCAAAAATGTGTTTATTTTATGGAAATGAATACAAGACTGCAGGTAGAGCATCCTGTATCCGAAATGGTTTCAGGAACTGATTTGGTCCAACTGCAGTTGGAAGTAGCTCAAGGTGACAATATTGGAGCACTGGATGTGAAACTCAATGGCCATGCGATTGAATTACGTGTGATTGCAGAGAAAATAGAACTCGACGATGAGGGTGAGATGCGTTTTATTCCGGATCCAGGACACGTATCGGAAGTGTATTTTCCGGAAAAAGCAAATGTGCGTGTCATTCAAACAGTTGCTACCGGCTCTGTAGTATCACCATATTACGATAGTCTGATTGCGCAGATAATCTGCTGTGGCAAATCACGCAAAGAAGCAATCAGCAGTTTGCTCGAATATTTGAAGGGAGTTAAAATTCGAGGTGTGTCCACTAACTTGGCTTTGAATCGACTAATCCTACAGGATGCAGAATTTAAAAAGGGTCGTTTCAGTACAAGTTATCTGGTAGATCTGTTTGAACGGATTGATGCAAAGAAACTTCTTAGTGAATCTCAAAAAGATTCAGGGACTGCTAAAAATGCTGTTGATCAGAAAACCATCATGCTGGAAGGTTCAGATGAATTGAAGGTTCTCTCTCCGCAGATGGGTGGTTTCTATTGTGCTGCGTCCCGTGAGGAGGAACCTTTCGTGAGTGAAGGACAGATCATTGACGTTAATCACACTCTGTGTTTGTTGGAATCGATGAAAGTCTACACGGAATTATCATTGGCAGACTACAAAAGCCCTGATGGAGATTCATTATATCTCGATGAGGTGAAGTATAAAGTTATACGGGTCATAGCCGAAGACCAGAATACTGTAAACCAGGGTGATTTGCTGTTTGTGATGCAGCCTGTGGATGCCTGATCATGTTTCTGCACTCATGAACGTACCTTTAACAAAAACAATAGATCCGACAACCACCCCGCCGCTCAGTTTAGAACACATTCTAAAAGTAGTATCCGCTGATATTGAGTCGCTTGAGTCAAAAATATTAGGCGATGTAATGACCGATATTCCTTTGCTCAATAATGTGGCAGATCATATTCTGAGTTCCGGAGGTAAAAGGCTGCGTCCCGCACTTGTACTTTTAGGTGCAGAAATGTTTGCTGGTGTGGATGAGAGGGTCATGGAGGCCGCACAGGTAATAGAGTATCTACACACTGCAACTCTTCTGCATGATGATGTGGTTGACGGAGCGGAGACACGCAGGGCCAAGCAGACGGCTTGCAAAGTTTGGGGAAATGAAGCCAGTGTCCTTTCTGGAGATTATTTGCTGTCCATGGCATTTCACCGCCTCACAAAATTGCGTAATCTGGAAGTCCTGGAGCTGATGTCAGAAACAACAACAAAGATGGCACGTGGTGAGTTATTACAGTTGACACGTTCTTTTGAGACTGCAAACGAGGAAGAATATCTTGAAATCATCATCAACAAAACAGCCTGTCTTTTTGCAACTGCAATCAAAACTGGTGCGTTACTGGCTGGTGCCTCAGGTGAATCCGCAAACCAGTTGTATGATTATGGAATGGCACTTGGAATATCCTTTCAGATTGTGGATGATGCTCTTGATTATGCAGATGGAAATAAAACCGGAAAACCTGTTGGTGGGGATTTACAGGAACGTAAAATAACTCTTCCTTTAAGTCATTTACTAGGTAAAGCAAATGTTGCCGACAGAAAACGTCTTGATTCGATTCTCTCCCTGCAGGAAATTGCAAAGCCACAGATTGAAGAGGTGATCGAGTTGATGCAGCGCTATGGTTCTATCAGTTATACTTTAGATGTTTCCAGGAAACATTCTGCCGCGGCAAAACTGAATATAGCAAATTTTCCTGAAACAAAGCTCACAAAATCTCTGACAGATATTGCAGATTTTGTCGTTTCACGTCAGCTTTGAATAATCCTTAAAATGTTCTAAAATTAGCCGCGACTGAACAGACTCCGGCATTTTTGATGTCCTGATTGCTGATTTATTATTGGGGTGGAATAATTTTTTTTCAATTCCATCGACTCTGCCTTAGAAAAAACATCAGTCTATTTCCCATGCGGAGACAATGAGTGGCGGCTGTATAGAGAACTCCAGCGGGTTGAGCGACGGGCTGCTTCTCCAAGTGAAATTAGAATGTCTTCAATTTTAAGTGGTTTTTCAAAAAAATCATAAGCACCGCCCTGCATGCATTGGATAACATGTGGTAATGTACTGTGTGATGTCATGACAAAAATCTGCATCAGTGAATTCATTTCCTTGATCTGCATCAATAATTCCACCCCGCTCATCTCTGCCATCATGATATCTGTTATCACAACATTGAAAAAACTACGCTGAAGTGTGGTCAGGGCTTCTTCTGCACTTTTTGCAGTACTAACGTGATATCCTGCTTTTTCCAGAGACTGACGGAGAACCATCCGAATATTTTCATCATCATCCACCACCAAAATGCTTAAATCTAAATTAGTTGTTTTTTTCATGTAATTTTCTTTAAGAACTTTAATATTCTTTTGCTGTTTTACTGAGTGAACGTATAAATGCAGCACGATCCGGTGCTACCATAGCTGCATTACCGATTAGTGCCGCATCGCAGGGAATCTTCAGCAGACTTATGATATCCTCCTGAGAATTGACGCAACTGGCGCTAATCAAAAGTTTTCCGGGCTGTTTTTTCCAACTTCTTAATTCCGGATTACGTTCCCACCACGATGAAATTACATCCACACTGCCAAGATCATATGTTTTAACCGGTTCTTCCGGAATCGCGGCAATTGCTCTATTGTTGATCATTAAAATGTCCGGATTAACCGCAA
>JACNKY010000384.1 GCA_014381795.1 Pseudomonadota bacterium
GCGACAAAGTTCAGGGGACTGGTGTTCAACATGGAAAAGACAAAAAGGTTATTGTTTTCAAACGCAAGCGAAGCAAGACATAACGTCGTAAATAGGGCCATAGTCAAGGGCACACTATGGTGAAAATCGAGCTGATCAGTGCCAAAGAAGTATCAGCCAAACAAGCAGAGCCACAAAAGGCAGAACCAAAAAAAGCTGCGCCGGTACAAAAAGCGGTTAAAAAAGCCGCAGCGGAATAACCTTTAGCCTCATAAAAGAAATGGCACATAAAAAAGCAGGCGGCAGCAGCCGTAACGGTCGTGATTCAAAAGCTCAGAGACGAGGTGTTAAAAAATTTGGCGGAGAACTTGTTAAAGCCGGAAATATTCTTATACGTCAGGTCGGCTCGACTTTTCACGCAGGTACAAACGTTGGTACCGGAAAAGATTTTACTTTGTTTTCTCTGATTGAAGGACATGTAAAGTTCATTCAAAAAGGAAGTGGAAAACACAAACGCAAATATATCAGCGTTCTTCCGGACGCAGCTGCAGCAACTGCTTCTGTTTAAGTCATGGGCTCTAAACCCCGTTCACTTTCGGGCATAAAGCCTACCGGAACCCCCCATTTAGGAAACTATCTGGGTATGATAAAACCGGCGATACAATTACAGGAAACGCATGAGACGTTTTACTTTATCGCCGACTATCATGCTCTGACCTCTGTACGTGATCCTGAACAACTCAGGGAGAACACTTACGATCTCACCGCCGTTTTCGCGGCACTTGGTATGGACTTTGAGAACCATGCATTTTTCCGGCAATCCGATATTCCTGAAGTTACCGAACTGACCTGGATCCTTTCCTGTATTACATCAAAAGGTTTGATGGAGCGTGCTCACGCTTACAAAGACGCGATGGCTAAAGATCAGGAAGTGAGTATGGGACTGTTTAGTTATCCCGTGTTGATGGCTTGTGACATACTGATTTATGACTCAAATTTTGTACCTGTAGGACAGGATCAACGTCAACATCTTGAAATTACGCGTGACCTTGCGATTCGTTTCAATCATCTTTACGGAGAAGCGTTTGTAATACCGGAAGCAATTATTGAAAAAGAGGTTGCGACTATTCCTGGCCTGGACGGCAGAAAAATGAGCAAGTCCTATGGAAACGTGATTCCTTTGCTGGCACCTGAAAAACAATTTCGTAAAGCAGTTATGAAAATCACTACTGATTCAAAATCAGTGGATGAACCGAAAGATCCGGAAACATGCAGTGTTTTCGCACTGTACAAATGCTTTGCCGGGAAAAAAGAACAGGAAGATTTGGCTGAACGGTACCTCGCCGGAGGCTTGGGTTATGGAGAAGCGAAGCAACTATGCTTCGAAACACTGAATGCTGAACTCAAGGGACCACGTGAAATCTATCAGCAAATCCGTAACGACAAGACAAAGTTAAACGGTATCCTCGAATCCGGACGTGACAAGGCACGTGTCATTGCCAGAGAGGTCATTGACAGGGTACGCGACAAAGTTGGTTTGTGATTTTCGCAAACGCAACAACCTGTTTTTAATCTCCAACAATTTCAAAAAATTTTGTCTGTTCCGGACATTAGTGTTCATCCGCTAAAATCAGTGACTTAAAATAACCTCCAACCTTCAACGTCAAATGATTCCTGATATTCTTGCCTCTCGTTACTCCAGTACTGAAATATCTGCCATCTGGTCACCGGAAGGAAAAGTCCGCTTGGAACGTGAATTCTGGATTGCCGTGATGAAGGCACAGCGAAATTTAGGTGTTGATATTCCGCAATCAGCGATTGAGGCGTACGAGCAAGTTCTGGAGCAGATTGATTTGGAAAGCATTGCAGACAGAGAACGTGAATTACGGCACGACGTTAAGTCACGCATAGAAGAATTTTGTGAGTTAGCAGGTCATGAACAGATTCATAAAGGTATGACCAGCCGGGATTTAACGGACAATGTTGAACAACTGCAAATTCTACGTTCACTGCGTTTGTTGAGGAGCAAAGCTGTGGCTGTTCTGCATCAACTATCGTTGTGGAGTTTGCGCGGCAAAGACATCATGCTGGTCGCACGCACCCATAATGTTCCAGCACAACCGACAACTCTGGGCAAGCGTCTGGCAATGTTTGGCGAAGAAATTTTGTTTGCTTTAAAACGGCTTGATCACCTGATCGAAAATTATCCACTACGGGGTTTGCAAGGCGCGGTTGGAACGCGGCTTGATCAGTTGGTTTTACTGAACGGTGACGAAAAAAAAGTAAAACAGCTTGGTGAACAGGTACTGGAACATCTTGACTGCAGAGCGTCTTTTAACGCCGTGGGGCAGATTTATCCTCGTAGTCTTGATGTGGAAACCGTGCGTGCGCTGATTGCAATCAGTTCAGGAATTTCTAATTTCGCGAGGACACTGCGTTTGATGGCAGGACAGGGATTAGCTGGCGAAGGATTTCAACAAGGACAGGTTGGTTCATCCGCAATGCCCCATAAAATGAATGCCCGCACCTCAGAACGGATCAACGGATTTCACCAGATCCTCAACGGTTTCGGTACAATGCTTTCCGGGTTAAGCGGAGATCAGTGGAATGAAGGAGATGTTTCATGTTCTGTCGTTCGCCGTGTGGCGCTTCCAGGAGCTTTTTTCGCTGCGGACGGACAACTCGAAGGGGCACTTACTGTGCTCGCTGAAATGGGATTTTATGAAGACGCAATCGCACAGGAATTAAAACAGTATCTGCCATTTCTGGCATCCACCTCTTTACTGATGGAAGCACTGCGAAAAGGCGGTGGACGGGAAATTGTACATGAAGCAATCAAGGAACACGCAGTATTAGTCGCGGAAGCATTACGTAATGGTGAGATAAGCGAAAATGATCTGGCTCAACGTCTTGCGGATGATGATCGAGTGCCTTTGGATTTTAGTGAAATTTCGGACGTGCTCAACAATCCACGGCGTTTTGGGGCATCGGCTCCCGAACAAGTTGAAATATTTGCTGAAGAAGTTGGGAAATGGACTAAACGTTTTCCGGAAGCCAAAAACTTAGTTCCGGAAGCACTGCTTTAAGTTCTGAGGATTTGATGTGGGATAAGGAACCGTTTTCACGGCTCCTTATAAATCCGGCATGAAGTGAATTATTCTGAAGATTCGTACTTCTTTAATTCCACTGACTTCAGATGTGCCAGACGCAGGCGGGTATAAACCTCGATCAAAAATGGTCTCAGTTCATTGATGTCTTCGTCATCTGAAAATTCTGTGAAGAATTTAGTGTACTGATCTAAAGCGGGAACTAACAGTCCGCTATCTTTTAGCAAACCGGCATACATAAATCCGCTTTCATCCATACTCTGGAACTGACCTTTTTGTTTTTCAAACTTGGCCAGATTCTTTCCGGAAAGCACCTTCAGGTTTGCGGCTTTAGTTGTGAAAGCCACTTTCCCGCTGCCGTCCAAGACTTCAACAAAATATTTTTGTTTCTTGCTGATAGGTTTTATACTTGTACGAACAATATCACCTCCTGTTGAAGGCACTTCATAAACAGCAGAATCTGCCCAGGTTTTGGTTTTACGGTCCTTAGTGCCCAAGTGTAAGCGGTAGGCGTAATCAGCACCGGCGGATTCCCATGCCAGTTCCGAAAAATCAGCGGAAACAGTGTTGGTTGCCAGTTTGAGATCGATGCCTTCTTTTTTAGCTGCACGCCGTACGGTCGTATATTTTTGTGTCTTTGAAAATTGCTTGGATAATCCGGACAACAAACCGCCACCGGAACTTGTATCTCCTAGACTTCCTTCAATTACTTCCAAACCGCCTGCAGTTACCTTGACTGTGGAATTGGCCGTCAACAAGGTGGTTTCATTCGTCTTTTGATTCAGAAACTTGATTGTACTATCTGCACCAACCTTGACTAAATAATTATTGTAGACAAACTTGTTACGGCGTACTTTTTTCCAACGGTTGCCTTTTTTGCTGTATTCAATTTTCCCTTGTATTTCAACCAGCATTCCCATGGGAACTTTTTTCGCTAAAGCAGGCTGCAGAGCAAAAGTAGAAAGGAAAAGTAATAATGTGATTAATTTTATGAAA
Source organism: Pseudomonadota bacterium (assembly GCA_014381795.1). Classification (GTDB taxonomy): domain Bacteria; phylum SAR324; class SAR324; order SAR324; family NAC60-12; genus Arctic96AD-7. The sequence goes on from JACNKY010000384.1 coordinate 4,083, forward strand.
CGCATGACGCCTCCTTCATTTTAGATTAAAGAAACATATTCTTGAATTGATTACCTTCGAAAAAAGAGACAAACACCGCTTTTGTAAGCAGGCAATCCTTATGTATAATGCTCAATCCACGTGCATCAATCAAGCTGAAAAGTGATCTTTTATAGTACGATTATCAAATAGAGATTTAGCTACTCAACCGGACTGAAATGGCCCCCAAGTCAAGGAAATTATTTCTCATGAGTTAAGGAGTAAATTGTTTGTCTTTTGCTGAATTAATAATTGTTGGTAACTATTTCATTATGTTCTTAAGTTCTCATTCTTAGTTCTGATATACATCAAACTTCTATTCAAGTTTTTCAAATAATTTCCACTGGCATTCCGAGCTTCAGTTCTCCCTTGATAGTCGTAATCAGGTTCTGGCCAAACATTACTTTACCATTCACTTTTCGATAAGTAGCTAAAGTCCGCAAAGGTTCTTTTCCGGAAAACTTTCCGTTTTCAGGATCAACTGTGGTGAGGATACAACGTGAACATGGTTTTACGATATTAAATTCACACTCGCCAATTATGATCTTTTTCCAACTATCTTCCTCATATGGTTCCGTGTTTTTCACAACAAGATTTGGGCGAAAACGCTTCATCGTTACGCTTTCCGGAAGTCTGCTGTTGAGGTCATTTAATGATGCTTCAGAGATCAGCAGCAAAGGAAATCCATCTGAAAACGCGACTTGGTTTTCGCCAACCGCATAGTCCGCATCAACCGGACGATTGCTGTGATCCGGCATATAAACTATTGCACAACTTTTCCCAATATATTCACTTATCCATTTTGTTGCTTGCGGATTTGTTGTCCATGCTTCACAGAGGTCACTCCAAATTTCAACTTCTTGAGATTCCCCTTCTGTGGGAAATAAAGGAAGGCAGAGTTTGGACATTCCGGGTGCATTCAAATTCAGTGTCTGAGTTGAAAGGCTTGTGTTTATCAAAGCCATATTCGGATATGTTCTTTGTGACATAAATTGTCCCGAATCATCTACAACCATCCAGCGCCTGTCATGCGCCAAACCTCTTGCTTCAGGAATGACGTTTTCTAGGGATATTCCTCCTGCTGATTTTAATGGATAGATATTGAGTTGACTTAAAACTGGTTGAGACATTTTTCGTGTTTCAGCAAAATTATTTTTGACTCATTATTTTGAAGTTTCGGTAAAAAGTCTGAAAGCTCGAAGTGAAGTAGATTATAAAAATGCTCCTTTTCTATTGCTTGTTTTTGGAAATTTTACGAAGGAGACACTGTTTCTGTTTTGTGCAATCCGGAAACAGTGTTCAGACAGCACTGCGTACATTTTCAGGCACCAACAATGTGTAGAAGATATCGTTTCGGAAATACTAAATTTATCTCTCCTGAACATTCATTATTGTCAAGATAGAACGGCAAAACGACATATTCCTCATCCTGAGCAATGCTCCGCAGAAAACCCAATTGTAGGATATGACGACAACGTGCGACTTTTAATTTGTCACTCGCAGGCCAGAGTCCCAGTAAACTACGGAACAAATCACGCAGCATTTCTGCTGTTTCAAGATAAATTACGGAATCGGCTTCACGTAAATTATGATAAATATTGCGGTAAACTTTTGAATTTTTGCTGTGAGACAGCGAAGCAAATCCCTCTCCTACGGAACGGCTGAGATGTAAAATCCAGACTGATTTTGATTGTGCCATCTCAAACAATGAAAAATAAGAACGCCCGGGAGACCAACTGTGTAAGTTGGCATAAGAAAGGCATTGTTCAGGTAGAGGAGTGATTTTAAATGCTCCAGGCAGGAAGTCCTGTAGTTGAGCCGTTAATGTGTTAACAATCTTCTGAACCAGGAAACTGTCTTTTGAATCAGAGTCACTACCGATCTGCATAGAAAAGCCTTCACCGGGGAAACTATCTTCTTCCTGACTGGTGTAGATTTCGGAAACATCAAAAGTGACTCGAATCATTTTATTGTAAATTTCTTCAGAAGAAGGTACTTGGTCGGGAATTTGATTTTGCAGTTTGCGGAAATTTAAATTTCAAATCAGGAATCACCGGGATCTTGTTTCCTGTAGTCTACTTCAAACAGAAAGCAGGAATTTGCTTGAGATTAACACATATATTAAATTATTGGAACTACCCAATGACAAGATTACAGCTCATGTTAATTTTTGCAAGAGCCGAAGGATAATGTTGAGATACAGTTTGCACTTCAATTTGTTGCGGATAAACACCGTGCGTTTAGGTTTGTCAACGAAACCCGTGTATTTGTTGTCGTCTCTTAAATTTATTATTCTCTGTGTGTTTTGTTTTTCGGAGATTGTATTTTTAGGTGCAAAACTGCAGGCTGAGAGTCATGATAAGCAACTTCAAAAATACGTTAAGAATGCAAATACTTTAGAAGCTAATAAACTTAAAAAAGCAAGGGTTGCGGCACAGAAAACAAATGGACGTATAATAAAATATTATCTTATCAAGAAATCTGTTGTCCAAAGCAAGAAAGCTAAAGCAAATACTGCAGCCGTTAAAATGGTGGACGCCGGCTTGATAACTTCCAGTATGGTTAAAAAAAACCGCTGGTTTGTACAAAAACCTTTTGAAACTTCTTATTCAAAAATCAGCAGTATCAAACTTTATCAGCCACCTCGGTTGAATTCTGAAGAAAATGAAAAGATCAGCCGTAATGCATTTGTAATTTCTAAAAACCGTGCAAGGGATACAGGACCGAACAAACAAGGTGCTATCTACTCAGAAGACACCAGTCGTGAAGCTCAGAATATCTCTACAACAAGGGCACGTGAGACTGGGCCTGTGAAACCTGATATTCTCTACTCAGAAAGTGTAAGTAGGGCCGCGAAAAATTTGTCAAATGAACGCTCAAAAAAATACACAGTATTACGAAAAGGTCTTGTCTACTCTGCCGAAATGTTGAAGAGTATGGGGAGAAGACCTCCGATAAAATATGCTCCATTTAATTCTGAGTCTTCTGTCGAGGAAAGGAGCAACACCGGTGATTAAGTATTTTCGACCATGCTAGTTCTTAGTATCTCACGAAAAAAAGAAGTTCAGTTGAAAAATAAGCAAGAATTATTTACTGCAGGACCTTAATCATTTTACCTCATTATTTATTGTCTGCATTTAACTAATACCTACGAAATGAAAAATTGTAGAATAAAAACTTTTTAAAGATCGGCATTATTAAGATTTCTCCCACAGTCGAAATGACTCATCGTTTATATTGTCTTTTTAACGTCACTCAAAGTGCAGGTTCCTAACTCCAACTGAAGAGATTCAACAATGACTTCAAATATCAAAAACGATTTAGATCCTCAGGAAACACTGGAATGGGTTGAGGCAATGGAAGCAGTTGTTGAAAGGGATGGTCACGAACGAGCACAATTCCTTCTGCGTCAATTAGCAGACCAGGCTGTTTTGTCCGGTGGAGGAAGTCCTTATTCTGCAAAGACACCTTACGTGAATACAATACCTCCGGAACTTGAGGTACGCTCACTAGGTGACCAGGAAATGGAATCTAAGATTCGTTCCATTATCCGCTGGAATGCTGCAATGATGGTCATGCGTGCTAACCGTGACTCAGCGGACCTTGGTGGGCACATCGCAAGTTTTGCTTCATCCGCTACACTTTACGATATTGGATTCAATCATTTTTGGCGTTCACCATCTAAAGATCATGGTGGTGATTTAGTTTTTTTTCAGGGACATTCAGCCCCGGGAATTTATGCCCGTGCATTTTTAGAAGGCAGGCTGACTGAAAAGCAAATGGACAACTTCCGCCGTGAGTCAGAAGGTCAGGGAGTTCCTTCATATCCGCATCCCTGGCTAATGAATGACTTTTGGCAGTTTCCAACTGTTTCAATGGGACTGGGACCAATCATGGCAATTTACCAGGCACGTTTCCTAAAATACCTTCATAACCGTGGTTTGGCAGACACATCGGGACGTAAAGTTTGGATGTTTCTGGGGGACGGTGAGACTGATGAACCGCAATCTCTGGGAGCAATCGGACTGGCTGCGCGTGAAAAACTGGACAATCTTATTTTTGTAGTTAACTGCAATTTACAAAGGCTAGACGGTCCGGTACGGGGAAATGGGAAAATAATTCAGGAACTTGAAGGTGAGTTCCGTGGTGCAGGCTGGAATGTAATTAAACTA
>JACNKY010000118.1 GCA_014381795.1 Pseudomonadota bacterium
CCAAGTTATCAGCATGAGATCATGGACATGACACCGGCAAATGTGCGTAATATTCACAATCTCGGCGGCAGCATTCTCTCCAGTTCACGCGGACCGCAGGATCCAGGTGAAATAGTAGACTGTCTAGAACGCAACAACATCCGGATTCTTTTCTGCATCGGAGGGGACGGAACTCTGCACGGCGCACACGCGATTGCGGAAGAAGTAGAACGCCGAAAAGAAAAAATTTCTATCATCTGCATTCCAAAAACCATTGATAATGATATACCTTACTGCGTTAAAACCTTTGGTTTTGAAACTGCTTTTTCAAAAGCGGTTGAAGCAGTACAGGCTGCTCACTCTGAAGCATACGGATACAACTACGGAGTTGTTATTATTAAATTGATGGGTCGAAATTCAGGTTTCATTGCGGCCAATACCTCACTGGCATGTCCGGATGTGAATTTTGTTTTGATTCCTGAAGTACCGTTTACAATGCAAGGTGAAAAAGGCTTGTTACGTTCGCTGGAACGTGGATTTGAAAATAAAAAAAAGCAGGGTAGACATCCGCATTCTGTGATCGTTGTTGCAGAAGGAGCCGGTCAGGATTTGCTGGAAAACAACGGTGATGAACGTGATGCCTCCGGAAATGTCCGTTTTAAAGACATCGGGTTTTTCTTGAAGGAGAACATCCAGCAATATTTCAAGGATCGCTATCCGGTCAATCTCAAGTTGATAGAACCCAGTTACATGATACGTTCATTACCAGCGAATCCACACGATGCAATTTTCTGCTATTACCTTGCAGATCATGCGGTTCACGCTGCAATGGCCGGAAAAACCGACATGATGGTTGGTTACTGGAACGGACATTTTACGCATGTTCCTCTTGAAGTAGTTAATAAGAACCAGAAACGGATAAATCCTCATGGTGAGTTTTGGCGACAGGTTTTGTTTTCCACCGGTCAACCAGGTGATATGTATTCACCTGAATAATTCAGTTATGACAAAATGAACAATCTCTGTATCTCAAAGGTGTGAATTATTTAAAATGAATTTTTCAACTTTTTCTAGTAAATATATTGACAGATGGAAAGATCATCTAAAATCACACCCTCCAAAATGGCGACTGCTTGACGCAGATTCCTCCGTCATGCTACTCACTTCCCTAGTTGTTGGAGTCGGTGCTGGGTTGGGAGCGGTAATTTTTAGACGTTTAATAGACTGGCTTCATAATTTTGCCTACAGTGACATTGCCGGACTATTGACTGAATGGTATCCTCTGCATTTGATCTTAATTCCTGCAATAGGCGGAGCAATTGTCGGCCCGCTTGTTTATTATTTTGCTCGTGAGGCAAAGGGGCACGGGGTTCCGGAAGTGATGGAGGCACTGGAACTACGCGGAGGTAAAATACGCCCTCGGGTAGTAGTGGTTAAATCACTCGCGTCATCTGTCTGTATTGCCAGCGGTGGTTCAGTAGGACGAGAGGGGCCAATCGCGCAAATAGGTTCAGCTCTGGGATCATTCGTCGGACAGGTATTAAAACTTTCTGAGGAACAAGTACGTACCCTTGTAGCCTGTGGTGCTGCAGGTGGAATCGCTGCGACTTTTAACGCACCTATTGCCGGAGCAGTCTTTGCTCTCGAAGTTCTTTTAAGGCGTTTTGGCAGTGTTTATTTTGGTGCTGTTGTTATTTCTGCGGTGACTGCTGATGTGATAGCGCATTATTTTGAAGGAGACTCACGTACTTTTTTAACTCCGGAATATACTATGCAGAGTCCCTGGGAACTCCTGCTTTACACCTTGATGGGTTTTATCGCAGCTTTGGCTTCAGTTGGATTCAGCCGTTTACTTTACTTTTCCGAGGACATCTGGAATTCAATCCGCGTACCGGAACCGGTAAAACCTCTTTTAGGAGGAATTCTACTGGGTTTGCTCGGAATCGTATCTTATCAAATTGACGGATTTCCACGTGTTTTCGGAGTGGGCTATGAAACCATCGAAAACACGCTGTTCAGTCAACTGACGCTTCAGGTCACTTTTGGTTTGCTGTTGCTGAAACTTCTGGCAACAACACTGACTCTTGGTTCAGGAGGTTCCGGTGGCATTTTCGCTCCCTCACTGTTCATGGGTGCAATGCTCGGCGCTTCTTTTGGTCAAATCGCCCACAACTTATTTCCGGAAATCGTTTCACCTTCAGGCGCATATGCACTTGTTGGCATGGCTGCGTTTTTTGGAGGAGCGGCACATGCGCCCATCACCGCCATTTTAATCCTCTTTGAAATGACAGGTGACTATCAAATAATTCTGCCTTTAATGCTTTCCACAGTTTTAAGCACAATTGTTTCCAGAAACCTCAGCCGTGATTCGATTTACACACTTAAACTAAAAAGACGCGGTGTGGAACTCTCGCAGGATACTCAAGCGATTGATTTGATGCAGGGTGTGACCGCTGAAATCGCGATGAATCGTGACACAGACGCAGTACCTTCCGATATGCCTCTGGTTGAACTAATGAGCACTTTTTCCAGCACCCACTATAACGCGTTACCAGTGGTGCAAAATGAAAACGAACTGCTCGGTTTAATAACCATCAATGAATTGGATCAGGTACGTAGCAAAGGTAGTCTTGAGTCTAAAACCATTGCAGATATTTTGAGCATCAATAATCCAGCCACCATACTTCCGCATCAGCCTGTCTGGATGGCCTTGCAGCATCTGGAAGCACAGGGCGAAGGCTGTGTACCCGTAGTTTCTGAATCCGGAAAAAACATTCTGCACGGGGTTCTGCGTAGAATCGACATCATTCGCGCATATAACAAAGCAGTATCTAAAAGGGCACAGGATCAACATCACAATGAAATCCTGAACATTCGAAAACTTAACCAGTCGGGACTGGCGGAAGTTACTCTGCACACAAACTCACCAAATGTAGGTAAACGAGTCAAGGAGTTACATCTCGGCGGGGACGCGTTAATAGTTTCGGTACGCCGTGCAGGGAAACTGCGGATTGTACGTGGAGAAACTATTCTGCATGCAGGTGATCATGTCACAATTTTTGCGGAAAGACCTAAATCCGAATTCCTGGAAAATTATCTTAACGGTACTTTGGAGGATACTGAACTTCCAGAAAAAACACTTGTCTTTCACCGTGAAGTTGAAATACCTCAGGAATCAACTATAGACGGCAAAAAAATCCGTGATTTGGATCTTCCGGAAGATTGTGTACTGGTAAAAATTATTCGTAACCGTGAAATTATTCTTCCGCGCGGCAACACTCTCCTGCATGTTGGAGATATAGTTGAAATTTTTGGTATGAAAGATAAATTAGCGGAAGCAGAAAAGCATTTGAGCTCATAAAACCTTAACTCAATAGAGAAAATACTTTTATAATTGAAATAGTTGAGTTATCCAGTAGAATGAGAGGTGACGTTTTGATTCCCATTTTGTTTTTGGAAATTACTTATGTCAGGAGGCTAGAATCTGAACATCGGCGGTTTTCTGCCACTTGGCTTTTGATTTAATAGTCCGTTCTTTCCAAACTCTCTCTAAGAAAAAATGCAAGATCCCACAGCAACAATTATCTGGACCAAGACTGATGAAGCACCCATGCTGGCCAGTTATTCCCTTCTCCCAATCATACAGGCATATACTAAAGGCACTGGAATTTCAGTTGAAAGCAGAGATATATCACTAGCCAGACGAATTCTCTCTTGTTTTCCAGAAAATCTCAGTGAATCCCAACAGGTAGCGGACGAACTAATGGTACTTGGAGAAATGACTCAAGATCCTGCTGCGAATATCATTAAACTACCCAATATCAGTGCCTCTGTTCCTCAACTGAAAGTCGCGATTACAGAACTCCAAGCGCACGGTTTCGATATTCCGAACTATCCTGACAGTCCACAAAGTGAGGCTGAAAGAGAAATCAAAAACCGATATGTTAAAGTTTTGGGAAGTGCTGTCAATCCTGTATTGCGTGAGGGTAATTCTGACCGCCGTGCCGCAACTGCGGTAAAAAATTATGCTAAAAGGCATCCGCACTCAATGGGCGCATGGAGCCCGGATTCAAAGTCTCATGTTTCGACAATGAGTGGTGGTGATTTTTTTGCGAATGAAAAATCAACAACAATTGAACTGGCCACAACTGCCAGGATTGAATTCATTGCAGAGGATGGTGAAATTACTATTTTAAAAGACAAACTTCCACTTGAAACTGCAGAGGTGGTTGATGCTACATTTATGAGCAGAAAAGCTCTGGACGATTTTATCGACCACCAAATCGAGGATGCAAAAGCACAGGGGATTCTTTTTTCTCTGCACCTGAAAGCGACGATGATGAAAGTCTCGGATCCAAAAATATTTGGACACTGCGTGCAGGTTTTCTATGCACCTGTGCTGGAGAAACATGCCAAAACAATCACTGCTTTAGGAGTCAATTTAAACAACGGTATCGGTGATCTTTACGCAAAATTAAAGACTGACACAAAAATTTCACTGGAGGAGAAAGCTGAAATTGAAGCAGACATTAAAACACTTTATGCGGAACGTCCGGATTTAGCAATGGTCGATTCTGAACATGGAATTACGAATCTTCATGTTCCAAACTCAGTTATCATTGATGCTTCAATGCCTGCCGCCATCCGGACTTCCGGAAGAATGTGGGGTGCAGACGGAGAACTGCACGATACAAATTTCATAATTCCTGACTCCAGTTACGCTCCGCTTTATACTGCTACAATCGAAAATTGTATCGCTCACGGCGCCTTGGATCCCGCAACTATGGGAACTGTGCAGAATGTAGGATTGATGGCCAAAAAAGCAGAAGAATATGGTTCACATCAGACCACCTTTGAGGCTTCCGGAGACGGAGTAATCCGTGTCGTAGATGCGGACAAGCAGACAATTCACGAACACAATGTTGAGGAAGGCGATATCTGGCGCTTGTCGAGAGTCAAAGACGCTCCGATCAAGGACTGGGTCAAACTGGCTGTTACACGTGCGAGAGTTACAGGATGGCCGGCTGTTTTCTGGTTGGATGAAGAACGGGCCCACGGACGTGAGTTAATTAAAAAGGTGAAAGACTGTCTCAAGGAACATGATACTGACGGTCTTGAACTTCCGATTCTTTCAGTTTATGATGCAGCAAAACTTTCCATCGAACGTGCTCGTGCCGGAGAAGACACAATTTCCGTAACCGGCAATGTTCTGCGTGATTTCAATACTGATCTTTACCCAATTATTGAATTGGGTACAAGCGCGAAGATGCTGTCCATCGTGCCACTGATGAAAGGTGGGGGTTTGTTTGAAACCGGAGCAGGAGGTTCAGCGCCCAAACATGTTCAGCAGTTCCTTAAGGAAGCACATTTGCGTTGGGATTCCCTGGGGGAATTTCTGGCACTGGCAGAGTCACTGAGTCACCTTGCCCGTACCACAGACAATCCAAAAGCTGCTGTTTTGGCAAAAACCCTGAATCAGGCTAATGAAGAGTTTTTAACCCAAAACAAATCTCCGTCACGTACTGTGCATGAACTGGATAATCGGGGAAGCCACTTTTACCTCGCCTTGTACTGGGCACAGGCTCTGGCAGCTCAAACAGAAGATACTGTGCTTCAAAAGCGTTTCTCCGAACTCTCAAATACGCTCAGTGAAAACGAAGCAGTAATTGTTGATGAATTGAATGCAGCTCAAGGCAATGGGCTAGATTTGGGAGGGTACTATCATCCTGATGAAACAAAAGTCAATGCAGCCATGAGACCCAGCGAAACCCTCAATGCCGCAATTTCCGCATTTTGTGGTTGAATAAATCATGATGGAGCAGCCTGCTGAGGCTCCATTTTATCTTCAGCTGTAAAACTCAAAAAGAGGAGTTATCGCAGGTGAAGTCTACAAACCAACTTACAAACTCATTAATACTAATTCGATAAAAAAGGAGATCTTATGAAAACTGTAAAAGTTGCTGTTACCGGCGCTGCCGGGCAAATAGGATATGCAATGCTTTTCAGGCTCGCATCCGGAAGTGTTTTTGGACCGGATACCGCAGTTGAACTGCAGTTGCTCGAATTGGAACACGCTCTACCTGCTCTGGAAGGTGTCAAAATGGAACTCGATGATTGTGCTTTTCCTTTACTGAATAAGATCATCACCACTTCAGATCCAAATGTTGCTTTCAAGGATATTGACTGGGGGCTACTGGTAGGTTCTGTGCCAAGAAAAGACGGAATGGAGCGGAATGATCTACTCCGCATAAACGGCGGGATTTTCGTTGGACAGGGCAACGCTATCAACGAAAACGCAGGTGACAACGCACGAATTGTGGTGGTTGGAAATCCCTGCAATACAAACTGCTTGATTGCCATGCATAACGCGCCAAGGATTTCACGTGACCGCTGGTTCGCGATGACTGCGCTTGATGAAAACAGAGCCAAAAGTCAGTTAGCAGCAAAAGCCGGAACCGCTGTTCGTAACGTAAGCAACCTGACCATCTGGGGCAATCACAGTGCCACACAATATCCGGATTTCTATAATGCTAAAATTAACGGCCAAGCCGCACCGGAAGTGATCAATGATGAAGAATGGCTGCAGGGAGAGTTCATCAAAACTGTGCAGCAACGTGGATCAGCGATTATTAAAGCCCGCGGTGCTTCCTCAGCAGCATCCGCCGCAAATGCCGCGCTGGATACTGTCATACGAATCAATACTCCAACTCCAGAAGGTGACTGGTTCAGCACAGCCATTCCGAGTGACGGCAGTTACGGAATTCCCGAAGGATTGATTTTCAGTTTTCCGCTACGCAGCAAAGGTAACGGTGCTTACGAAATTGTCCAGGGTCTAGAACTGAATGACTTTTCGAAGGAAAAAATTAAAGCTACAAGTTCAGAATTGGAAATGGAACGCGAAGCTGTCAAGGAAATGTTGAGCTGATTTCCAACCGAAAAAGGGGACACATTTTGAGTAGAGAGGTGCCCCTTTACCAATGTTTTATCAGAATTATGAGAAAATGTTATGAAAATACATGAATATCAGGCTAAACAAATTTTAGCAAAATATGGAGTACCGGTTCCGCGTGGAAGTGTGGCTTACTCAGTGGATGAGGCAACTCAGGTTGCGGATGATTTAGCGACAGAAGTGTGTGTTGTTAAAGCTCAAATCCATGCTGGTGGTCGAGGAAAAGGCGGTGGTGTCAAAGTTTCAAAGGGTAAGGCTGCCATCAGGGAAAATGCTGAGAAAATCCTCGGAATGCAGTTGGTAACTCACCAGACAGGACCGCAGGGTCAGAAGGTAAAACAGTTGCTTGTCGAAGAAGGTATGGACATCCTTAAAGAACTTTATTGCTCTGTGCTTGTGGATCGCGGGCGCCAGTGTGTCGTCTTGTTGGCTTCCACAGAAGGCGGAATGGACATTGAGGAAGTCGCAGAGAAAACTCCGGAAAAAATACTCAAAATTTTCGTAGATCCAGGAATCGGCCTACGTCCTTATCAAGCCAATGAATTAGCTTTCGGTTTAAAAATTGATGAAATTAATCCTAAGCTGATCCGCCCTGCTGCAAAGGTTTTCATGGCTCTTTATGAAACTTTTATGCAGGAAGATTGCTCACTGCTTGAAATCAATCCGCTTGTTTTGACAGGAGACGCTCGCGTAATCGCACTGGATGCAAAGTTGGCATTTGATGATAACGCAATGTATCGGCACAAGGACAATCTTGCCTTGAGAGATACAGATGAAGAAGATCCTTTGGAAGTAGAAGCAAGTGAAGCTGATCTAAACTACATCAAGTTGGACGGCAGCATCGGCTGCATGGTAAACGGTGCTGGACTGGCGATGGGAACAATGGACATTATTAAATCCTATGGTGGAGATCCCGCTAATTTCCTTGATGTTGGTGGTGCGGCCAATCAGGAAAACGTGGAAAAAGCATTCCGACTCATCACTAAAGATCCAAATGTAAAGTGTATCCTGATCAATATTTTCGGTGGAATTGTACGCTGCGATATGGTTGCAGCAGGTGTAATTGCTGCGTTCAAAAACGTAAAGTTACAAATTCCGGTGGTGGTACGTCTGGAAGGGACAAATGCCGAAGAAGCACATCAACTGGTAAACGAATCCGGATTAACAGATAGTTTGCTGATGGCAGACGGAATCCGCGATGCCGCAGAAAAAGCTGTTGCTGCCGCATGTTAAGCAGGGCGTTGATTTTGTCTCAAGAATACTGCCGTAATTTACAGTTGAAGAATCCTGCAGTATGCAAACAAGTTGACGGCAAAGAAA
>JACNKY010000249.1 GCA_014381795.1 Pseudomonadota bacterium
CAAAGTCCAACACAATTTTCATTTTTATCAACCAGCTTCGTTCAAAAATTGGTGTGGTTTTTGGAAATCCGGAAACAACCACAGGCGGTAATGCACTCAAATTTTACTCCAGTGTACGTCTTGATGTTCGACGTGCGAGTCAGATTAAGAGCGGAGACGAAGTAACAGGTCACAGAATGAAAATCAAGATTGCAAAAAATAAATTGGCGCCACCGTTTCGTATTGCCGAAGTTGATTTAATCTATGGGGTTGGAATATCCAAAATTGGTGTCCTGCTTGATTTAGCCGTGAATGCGGAAATTGTGCAAAAAAGCGGGACCTGGTTCTCCTACGAAAAAGAGAGGTTAGGTCAGGGGCGAGATAACTCCATCAAGTTTTTGGAAGAAAACCCCGAAATTGCTGAAACCATCAACCTTAAAGTACGCGCTTTGCACAATCTTGATCCTGCGCAGAATAGTCAGCCAGTGGAAGAAACTGCTGATGAGGAATGACTGATAACGACTATTTGACAGCTCAGTCAAAGCCGTTTTCTAAAAGAATGGAGGACTTTCTCAAAGGCGGCTTTCCTGCATTATCAGTGGAGGAAGCTCTTACAGAGAGCATGCTTTTGCTGGATGTGCGGACTGCCGAGGAGTTTGCAAAAGGCAGTATTCCCGGTGCCAGGAGTTTTCCGCTTTTTGATGATTTGGAACGTGCGGAAATTGGTACAATCTACAAACAAGTTGGTCGGGATGCCGCCGTTGTGAAAGGACTGGAGTTTTTTGAACCGAGACTTCAGCAGTTTTTATTAACGCTTTCTGCAATAAAATCTCAGCAACTCGTTGTATATTGTGCCCGTGGCGGGATGAGATCCGCTTCGGTGGTCAGGCTCCTACAGGAAAACGGATTCAGTGTTTCTCAAATGCAAGGAGGTTATAAATATTATCGGCAATTTGTTCTGAGGCAACTTGAAAATCCAGTTCCCCCGCTCATTGTGCTGCATGGAAAGACTGGTGTTGGAAAGACATTACTCCTAGAAAAACTTCCGGATCATTTGGATCTGGAAGGTCTGGCGCAACACCGCAGTTCCCTGTTTGGCGCTATTCACAAAATTCCCCGGACTCAGAAAGATTTTGAAGCGTTGCTGGTTCAAAAATTGAGTGAACTGCCTGAGGATCTTTTTCTTTTTGTTGAAGGCGAAAGCCGAAAAGTTGGACAGGTTTTTATTCCGCAGACTTTTGCAAATGCGATGAAGAGTGGAAAGCTGGTGCTACTGAGTGCTGAATTGGAAACCAGAATCAGCCGTATAGTTGAAGAGTATAATATTTGTGATGCAAAGAGTATTCAGCAAATTGACTCAATTTTGCAATCACTGAAAGTGGCGCTCGGCAAAGTTAAAGTCGAACAATTACGGCTGTGGCTGAAACAAGGTAAAATTGAAAACATAGTGCACATGCTTTTAGTAGACTACTATGACCCACGTTACCAGCATGCAATGAGCGGCTATGACTTTGCACTGGAACTTTCTGCGGAAGACTTGAGTCAGTCCGCCGAGGAACTGATTACTTTTCGTAATCAAATGATTGAGAGCTATTGTTAATAGTTTGTTAACAATGAATGACTTCAATTCATATAAACATTTGTTATTATTATGAATTTTCTTAAAATGAGAAAAATTTTTTCAATAATACTCTTGATTCTGATTATATGTTGTCAGCCAGTGAGCGGATTTTCAGAAAGTAGTAGCAGCACCCTTGAGGTAAAGACACATTATGGCACATTCCCGCTACCTGTTCCAACTCTTCGTTTACCTGAACTACCTGAACTACCATTAGTCTCTGTTACTGAGACAGCATATCCTGAACTTCCAGATTGGAATTACCCTCGTTTTATTCCGGATGATCCCAGCTGGCTTGACCGTTCAGGAAAATTTTACAAAGAAGGCATAGTTCATTTGTTTCGTGGCGACTTGAATGTAGCGCTTAAGAGATTCCAGACAGTTACTGATGACTATCCGGAAACACCCTGGTTTACTCCGTCATGGTTTTGGTTGGGGCAAATAATGGCAAAGCAGAAAAAATATGCTCAAGCAGAAAAATTGTTAACATTATTTCTGGATTCACTTGAACAGAACAAGAACTCTAATCTTTATGTTGATTTAAGAGATTTCAGTCGTTACAGCTTGGCGTGGCTGGCTGTTAAGCAAAAAAAATATGAAGAAGCATTGGAGGTAATTAATAAACATGAGGCAGAAATCAGTATTAAAAAAATCCGGATACAACTTCTATATTTGAAATACCTGACTTATGTAAAATTGAAGAAAAGCGACCAAATATTTTTCTTGCTTGAAAGAATGACTCAGCAATTTAAATATGATTTTGAGCACGTAGTACGCCTCGCGGAATATTATTTTGTGGAAAATAGATGGCAGGAACTAGCAGATCTAGTTGCTGATAAAGCTGCTAAGCCAGAGTTTTACAATGACCTTCAAATGGAGCATTTCTTCTGGCTTGGTGCAGTTGCTGAGATGAGTTTGAAACAGTGGTCTCAAGCAAAAAAAACATTGGAGTCTCTGGAGGAGTTCGGTGTCAGGAATCCTGATCAGCTTGCACGGGCCTGGTTAAGAATGCATTTAGAAGCCGGACAATATGAGCAGGCTTGGGAAAAATGGCAGGTAATAAATGATGATCTCCTCCGTGAACAATCCCTACGTGAATTAATGCACCATGCAGCAAAAAGTGAGAATTATAAGTTTTTGCTCAAGAAACAGCCGGGATTGAAGTCAGTGGCTAAATCATGGGATGCCTGGCAAGCTGAAATGGAACTGATCTATGCTTATCTCTACTTAAGTATGGGCCATAGAGAAAAGTCAAAACAGTGGCTGCAATGGTCATTTAAACACTCATTGGATACAGCAAATGAACAGACATCGTTAGTTGTTATTGAGGAAAGTATTTACCTCAGAACTGTGATTAAGCTTCTGGCTGCGGAGTACAGCAAAGCATTTCAGGACTTAAAACTGCTTCTTGAAGATTATTCCAACTCTGCGCGTCTGTCGGATTACTATTTTTGGTATGGAGTCATGCTGTATGAAATAGCTAAAAGACCCAAAGATGCTATCATGGCCATGCGTCAGGTTGATCAACAGGGTGAGCGGGACGATGACCGCTGGTATCTGCTTGGCAAGGTAAATCATGATCAGCAAAAATGGAACCCTGCGATTTCTGCTTTTACTAACCTGAAAAAGCTGCATCCCACTTCTGAATTCTTGGAAGAAGGACTTTATTTACAGGCCCAGTCATACTTCGAACAAAAAAAACAAAATTCAGCTTTAGAAATCTTAAATGAACTTCGCAGCACTTTCGATCCGCTGAAAAAGCCTGTCAGAGAAATTCATTTAAGAGTCCGAATTCTTATTGCGATGCAAAGGTATGAGCAAGCTGATGATGTGTTACAGCGCAAAATTGTGCAGTATTCTGACTTCTCACTGATTAAGCTGAGGGTGGAAGTGCTTAAGCATATTAAAGATCCCCGGAGAATACTCAGTGTGACGGGAATCGGCCTTGGACTTTCAACCAGTGAAGATCACGGATTTCTCTTCTTTCATCGTGCAAATGCACTATATGATACGCAAAAATATGATGAAGCTGTCACCTATTATAATTTAGCCTTAAAAAATCCTCCAGAAGGCAGTGAGAGGGTTATCCGTTACAGAATCCTTAAAATTCAGTATGAGCTAGCCCGTATTCCCGAAATGTTGAAAGGTGCTGAGAAGTTTCTGCAGCAAAGCAAGGATGATACTTACAGCTTCGAAATTCTGCATTTACTCGGAAATTATTTTATGGAGCGGAAACAAAAGGAAAAGGCTGCCCCTTATTTAAATCAACTGGTTGTCAATTATAAAAAATCGGTACGTCAAGAGGAGCTTGAGCCGGAAAAAAGAGTTGAGCAGATTATACTGATAGGTGAACTTTACAACGAGTTAGCGAAATATGAGATGGCTGAACGTTGGCTGAACCAGGCACTAAAATCAATGGAAACAGTACAGGATGGCCGAAAGAAATGGCAGCTGCATATCCTCAGGGAAAAAGGTCTGTCACTTTTTGAGCAGGATAAACACTCACAGGCGCTCGCTGCAAATCTGAAAGTATTATATCTGGACCGTGGTTTGTCTGAACAAAAAAGCTATGCTCTTAATTTGAGGATTGCCTCAAGTTATGCTCAGCTTAAACGCAGCAATGATGCGAGGGCGATTTACCGTAAAATGTTAAAAAAATTTAAAAGCGCAGAACTTCAAAAGGAAGTTGAAAAACTACTGAACAACTTGACTCAGTAATGTTAGCGTAATAATATTTGCAGGATTTCTCACTTCCTTTGAAATGATACTATTTCAGCAAGATTCAGCTGAGCATCATTAATAAATAGCTTCCTGTTAAGCAACCTGCCGGTTTAATGAAGAGCTTTACCGGAAAAGAAAAAAAGTGAGTAAAGATGACTATTCAGAGTTTTTTCAAAAAGTAGTTATTTGTTAATTGTTCCACGTGAAACATAAATATTATGGGTTTTAAAATCATTGCCATTGACGGTCCCACCGGTGTTGGGAAAAGTACAATAGCCCGTCAACTGGCCGCTAAACTGGATTGTTTGTATGTAGACACCGGAGCAATGTTCCGTTGTCTTGCTTGGAGCTGGGCCGCGCATGGTTGTCAGGAAAGTGACGAATCTCTGGAAAAGCTGGGTGATCAAACACGAATAGTTTTTGAACATGAGAAAGTAATTTGCGATGATACAGATGTAACTCAGGAAATCCGCACAGAACGGATTTCGGCACAGGCTTCAAAAATCAGCCGCTTTCCCTTGATCCGGGAAGTGATGAAAAAACAGCAGCGGAGTCTGGTTGAAGAAGTGCGAAAATCTTCAAGTTACAGGGGCGCGGTTTTGGAAGGCAGGGATATTGGCACAGTCGTTTTTCCTGCAGCGGAATTCAAATTTTACGTAGATGCTTCTCCGGAGATTCGCGCTAAACGCAGGTTGCTGCAATTGCAGGAACGTGGTGAAGGGGGAAATTATGAGGAAATATTATCCGCTCTCCGAAAACGTGATTTTCAGGATCAAAACCGAAAAATGGCACCACTGAAACCTGCAGACGACGCGATTATTGTCGATACAGGAAAGCTGTGTGCAGACGAGGTTTTGAAACATTTGCTCAACCGTGTGCTAAATGAAAAAGAAGTCAGCCAGTCCGGAGTTCAATGAATTTTAAACATCTCAACGTTTTTTTCAAGGTGACGTCATGAAAGCAGTTATTCTCGCGGCTAATCGCAGTACCCGATTGAGTCCTTTTATTGAAACCCGCTGTAAACCGATGATTCGCATTGCAGGGCAATATATCCTCGAAAATACGATTTGTTACCTCAAGGAAGCAGGGATTCACGATATAGTACTGGTCGTTAATCATCAGCAGGAAATGATCCGTCAGTATTTCGGCAGTGGACAAACGCTTGGTGTGAACCTTGAGTATGTCGTTCAAGATGAACTAAAGGGTATTGGCCACGCACTGAGCCTTTGCCGCTCGTCTCTAGAAAAGAAGCCCTTTTTGCTGGTTTATGGTGATGTAATGACGGACAACAACCCATTTTTATCTATACTTCAGACTTACTCTGAAACTGACAGGGAGGTTGCTTTGATTGCGCTGCCTGAGTCTTCAAAAGAATTTGGTAATGTCTATCTGGATCACGAAATGAAAATCAGCCGACTGGTTGAAAAACCCCAGGCAAATCAGGCGAATTATGTCTTTGCGGGAATGTTTGTTTTGTTTCCGAAAATTTTTGAACTATTGGCTGAGAATCAGCATGATATTTCCCGTTGCTATGAGCAAATGATAGCAAGCAGTGGACTTCAGGCATGTTTGTGGGAACAAGGCTGGATTGATATGATACATCCTTGGCACATTTTGGATGCAAACAGGATGTTGATGAGTTCCTGGAAAACTGCTGAGATAGATTCTACGGTTAAACTTTTGGGACACGTGCATCTGGAAGGAGCGGTACGTATAGGACCGAATGTCACAATTGAATCCGGAACTGTGCTCAAGGGGCCCTGTTACATAGGTGCCAATTCATACGTAGGAAATAATTCACTCATTCGTAATTACAGTGCGATTGGCCCTGATTCGATAGTAGGTTACGGATCTGAGTTGAAAAACTGCGTACTCTTTGGAAACAACGATGTCGGCCGCCTTTCTTTTGTTGGGGACAGTGTGTTGGGAGAAAATGTAAAATCAGGTTCAGGACTGACGACAGTTAATCATACTGTAGATTATAGTCGGATTAGCTGCAGTTCCAACTCAGATACGGTAGAAACTGGTTTGACGAAGCTGGGGGCATTTATAGGTGACAGCGTGTCCATTGGAGCCCGTCATACTCTCGGCCCAGGCAGCATTGTGGAATCCGGAAAAATCATCGCGGATTGTATTACACTTTAATTACAGCATCCTAAATTAAAACCCGCTAAGGCAAAAAATATGTGTGGTATCAGTGGCATAGTCCATTCAGAAAATATAGGCAGAAATCTATTTAATTCAATCCGCAATTTGGAATATCGTGGATATGATTCCTGCGGAATGGCGATGCTGAATGAGGGCGAACTTGATTTACGAAAAAATATTGGAGGAATAGATGAAGTCAACGCCTTGGAAAATTTGGACAAAATGCAGGGCAGTATCGGAATTGCTCATACGCGTTGGGCAACTCACGGAGGAGTAACCAAGGAAAACTCACACCCTCATCTTTCTTACAAGCAAGAATTTGTGATTGTACACAACGGTATTATTTCAAATTACCAGGAATTGCGTGAACGTTTGATTAGTCAAGATGTTGTTTTTGAGTCATTGACTGATACAGAAGTTTTCGTCAACTTGTTGGAGGAATCATATGCGGAGCTTAAGGATTTAGAAAGAGCTTTCTTAGCCGCCTTGCAGCAAATAGAAGGTTCATACTCTATTGTGATGCTTTCCACGCATGACCCGGAACATCTGTACTGCGTAAAAAAAGAATCTCCATTGTTGTTGGGACTAGGCGAAGGATGTAATTATGTTGGCTCAGATCTCAATGCTTTTTTGGAGTATACAAGGCAGGCGATTGTTCTGGATGATGGAGAGTATGTCGTCTTAGGTCGTGATGATTACCAAATCCGTAATGTGCAAACCGGTAAAATTGTTGAAAAAGTGGTTATGCACATTGACTGGGACGTGGAAACTAGCAAAAAAGGAGGGTATTCTCATTACATGCTCAAGGAGATTTTTGATGAACCGCAGACAGTACGGCAGGCATTGAAAATTCCAAGGGAACAAATTTCCGGGTTGGCCGAGATGTTTACAGAAGCTTCACGTGGCTACCTGATGGGAGTTGGGACGACTTTCTATGTGGCAAATATCAGTCAATATTTTTTTTCCAATCTGGCAGATCGATATTATCCAGCCCTCAGTTCAGACGAGTTTTCGGTAGTTACAGTTGAGTCCGGGGATCTAGTGCTGGCACTTTCTCAATCAGGAGAGACCTATGATACAAAAACCGCCTTGGGATATGCAAAAACATCCGGAGCGCAAACTGCGGCGGTTGTAAATGTGATGGGCTCGGCTATCAGTATGATGGTTGATCAAGTGATTATGCAGGGTTCAGGACCGGAAATATGTGTTGTTTCTACTAAAGCGGCCCTCGCGCAAACTTTCATTATGCTGCGTGTCGCTTTGGAGCTTGGTCTGATGCGTGAGTTTCTTTCACAGGATGTTTATAAAAAACACCAGCAGGATTTGGAGTTATTTCCGGAAATGATTCAACAGATTCTCAACGAACAATCCGGATTCGTGCGCAACATAGCACGCTCTACTAGTCATGTGGAACATTGGTTATTTCTCGGCTGCGGTGTTTATTATCCTGTTGCCATGGAATCTGCGCTGAAAATGAAAGAGGTTACTTATAAACATGCGGAAGGAATGCCGGCAGGATTCCTTAAACACGGAACACTGTCTATGGTAGAACCAACTCTACACTCCTTGTTTTTTGTGCCACTGCTGGAACAAAAGGTTCTACACGACCGTACACTAATTGCGATGGAGCAAGTAAAAACTCGGGGAGGAACAGTGATTGGAATCATGTTTCAGGGGG
>JACNKY010000365.1 GCA_014381795.1 Pseudomonadota bacterium
TGTGACTCTGCGTCCTCTGGTTGCAGAAACAGTTGTAATCCGGGCTGCAGGCCAGACTCTTCCCCGTATTTCTCAGGAACTGAAGGGATGGATCAAGGTTGGCTGGGATGCTGAAGAAGGAAGGGGTCCGCTGCAGGGAATTGTTGATGCTCTACCTCTGTTGAGTTTAGAAGTTGACAAAGTTTTCCTGCTTACTTGTGACTTACCTTATTTAACCCCTGAATGGCTACAAACTTTGCGTGACATCATGACTGACGAATATGACATTGTCTGTACAGAAGAAGATAATATAACAAATCCGCTACTGGCTCTTTATCGACGTCCTGTTCTGGAACCTGCCGCACAACTTCTTGCCTCAGGAAAGAGACGTCCTTTATTGCTTTGGGAAGGCTGGCGCTTGGCCCGTCTCTCTGCTCCGGAGGAAACTCCGTGGATTTGCCGCGATGCAAATACTCCGGAAGAATTCCAAAAAGCACAAACCTATTTTCAAACAAAAAATAATGATTGATTTATACACCAGCGCAACTCCAAACGGTTACAAAATTTCTATCCTACTCGAAGAACTTAAACTGCCTTATAAGGTGATTGCGATTGACCTTGCGACAAAAGATCAGAAAAAACCTGATTACCTTAAACTCAACCCAAACGGCAGGATTCCAACAATAGTTGACCATGATAATGGCGAATTTGCAGTTTTTGAGTCCGGGGCAATCTTAATTTATCTTGCAGAAAAATGTGGAGAATTTCTACCAACTGATCCCAAAGGACGTTCTTTGGTACTGCAGTGGCTGATGTTTCAGATGGGTGGAATAGGCCCGATGCAGGGACAGGCGCATGTTTTTTATCGCTATGCACCAGAAAAAATTGAATATGCAATCAAGCGTTATCAGGATGAAACTTTTCGACTCTACTCCGTGCTTGACAAACAGCTTGAAGATAATGAATTTCTAGCTGGCGAACTCTCAATTGCTGACATGGCTGCCTGGCCGTGGGTTCGCGGTTATCTCTGGGCTGGTTTGGAAATTGAAGAGCTTCCAAATTTACGACGCTGGTTGGATGTTTTAGCAGAACGACCTGCTTTTCAAAAAGGCATTGAAGTGCCTTACAAGGTTGATCGAAGTACTACTACGGCAGAGGATGCCCGTGAAAAAGGAAAAAGCATCTTGATCTAAAACACCTTATGTCAGCCCCTTTACTTTCTGTCAAAAATCTATCAGTAGACTTCACTCAGGGAGAACGTGTAACTCATGCGGTACGTAATGCCTCTCTGCAGTTAAATATGGGTGAGACATTGGCTTTGGTAGGAGAAAGTGGTTCAGGGAAATCAGTCACCGCTCATTCAATTTTGCGTCTCCTGCCGGATTCTGCTTCTCATCATGAAGGAATAATTGAGTTTGAAGGCCAGAACCTGCTCAACTTTTCTGCAGCAGATATTAGAGCAGTAAGAGGTAACCGGATAGGCATGATTTTTCAGGAACCTATGAGTTCTCTGAATCCTTTGCACTCTATTGAAAAACAAATCAGTGAAGTCTTGTTTGTCCATCATGGATTGAGTAACAAGCAGGCCCGTGAGCGTACCCTGGAACTGCTGGAAATGGTGGAAATTCAAAATGCCAAAAAACGTTTAGGTGCGTTTCCCCACGAATTAAGCGGAGGACAACGTCAGCGGGTGATGATTGCCATGGCGCTCGCAAACAAACCTGATTTACTGATCGCAGATGAACCGACTACAGCACTCGATGTAACAGTACAGGCACAAGTTCTTCAACTCCTGAGGCAACTGCAGGAGCAATTTAAAATGGCTATCCTCTTGATTACACATGATCTTGGGATTGTGCGTCATCATGCAGACAGGGTTGCAGTCATGACTCAGGGCGAAATTGTTGAAACAAACGTGACCGAACCTATTTTTTTAGCACCGCAGCACTCCTACACAAAACAATTACTAGCGTCAGAACCAAGCGGAAACCCTGTTCCAATCTCAGCATCCGCGCCGGTTTTTGTCTCAGTCAATAACTTGAAGGTCTGGTTTCCTATCCAGAAAGGAGTTTTAAAACGTACGGTAGATCATGTAAAAGCAGTTGATGGTGTCTCTTTTGAAATCCGTAAAGGACACAGCCTCGGTGTAGTTGGAGAAAGCGGATCCGGAAAATCAACTCTCGGACTTGCTTTGCTGCGTTTAATAAAAAGTGAAGGTTCAATTCAATTTGGAGATGTACAGCTGAACACCTTGAATCAGCAACAGATCACACCGATTCGGAAGGCAATGCAAATTGTATTTCAAGATCCATACGGTAGTTTGAGTCCACGGATGACAGTAGAACAAATAGTCGCGGAAGGTCTTGAAATTCACAATCTTGAGGATCAGCAAAAGCATCAGCAAAAAATCGTACAGGTTCTGCAAGAAGTCGGTCTGGATCCGGAATTGAGACACCGATATCCTCACGAATTTTCCGGAGGTCAGCGACAGCGAATTGCAATCGCACGTGCTCTGGTGCTTAAACCAAGTTTCCTGGTGCTGGATGAACCAACATCCTCGCTGGACCGTTCAGTGCAGTCCCAGGTTTTGGAACTGCTGCGTGATTTGCAAAATAAATACAGTCTGACTTTCCTTTTCATCAGTCATGACCTGAAAATAATCCAGGCACTTTGTCATGATATTATCGTCATGAAAGACGGTGTTGCAGTAGAGTCCGGTCCTGCTGATAAAATCCTCAAACAACCACAGAATCCTTACACTCAAGCTTTGCTTAAAGCTGCTTTTTAAGAGGCAATATTTTTATTTACGTGGATTTACATGTGACAATTCGTCCATCCGTGAACCTGAAATTTGATATGCTTTGCCAAATCCTTTGACGAAAAGTCCGGATTTCGGCCGCAGTCGCAGCAGCTGAAAATCTGGGAGCCTGCGTAAAGTTTCCATCAGTTCAGCTGAAAGTTGATCAAACAGCAACATGATCTCCCGCCAGTCTTCTGTTTCTCTCTCAACAGCTTCTGTATCACATTCAAATGTTACACGTTTTCTGGCAAATATATTTTCTGCCTCTGCTTCTGCTTCAATCAGCATAATTCCGGCTCTTCCATCATTCAGCAAATTTCCAGTATGTCTGGCAAGGGCGCTGACGTAAATATAATAATTATTATTTTGATCAACCACAAAGGGGGCATAACTGCTTTCAGGACGCCCATTTTCACCGATTGTGGACAGTTGAAGACTACTGAATTTTGCCAAAAATGTTGAATATTCTGCTGTTATATTTGCTGAAGGAGTTGCTGACTGATTCATTTTTAGTTTCCTGAAAAAGTGTTTTGCAAAATTAAAGCTAACACAAATATTTATTTTTATAAATTTATATTTTCACTTAGCCTTAGGTGCCTAATATTGAACGGCTTTATTGTTCTTTGATTTTGTATATATAAAAGAAATTATATAAAATCATAAGTATTTTAATTACCTTATTATCAGCTACTTAGGGGTAACTGGTTCATCTTTTTAGAATTCTTTTTAGTTGATTTTACCCCACGTTTTGCTTTAGATTAATGAGGCCAGTCTGGTAGCTTACATTCCATGGACGGGAGACAATTTACGTCAATCTCAAACTGTAATTTAGCTGATTTTGGACGTATAAATAATAGCAAATGGATTTGAAATATAAGAAGAATGGAGTTGAATCAAGAACAATCTATGGAATTTAAAGAGTGCGTGAAGCGCTCTTTGTCTCCACTGTCAAACCAGGCATGGCTGAATTCTCTGCAATTACTGAAAATCACACCTTCAAAAGTGATCCTTGGAGGAATTTCCCATAAGGTTTATCGTTACGAAATTAAGACAAATCACGAATCTTTGCTGAAAAAAGTCCTCGACGAACTTTATCCGGAAAAGTCTCCATTTGCAGAAAAAAAATTCGAATATAAAATCGGAGGATTTTCAAAACCTAAAATAGTTATTCAGCCTGAATTTGAGCTGAAAGAAAAATCTCGTACAGAGATAGTTGAGGAAACTCTTCCTAAAAACATCAAATCCGCAAAACAACTAGAAGCAACAACTGGCGGACATAATGCTTGTCTGCTGGATTCCTTCATCCCCGGAAAACGTAACCTGTTGGCCAGCAGAGCCTGCAGAGCAGTCGTTGACATGCCGGGAGTAGCCTTTAATCCATTTATTATTTATGGTGAGTCCGGTGCGGGAAAGACGCATTTGCTGGAAGGAATCAATCATGAACTACAGCAAAGCTCCCCAGGGAAACAAACAGTTCAGGTTGGTGCGGAAGATTTTTTGAATGATTTCATTGTTCATCTCAGAATGAACAAAATGAAAGAATTCCGTGATCGTTACCGCAAGGTTGATGCTTTTCTGCTGGATGATTTACAGGCCTTGCTCCCATCGTCTAAATGCCAAACTGAACTTCTTCACACAATTAATGCCTTACGTAAGAAAAAAGCGCAAATCGTCATAGCCTGCGAACAGGCACCTACGCAAATTGAAGGGCTCATTACCGGACTGCGAGGTCGTCTTGAGTCAGGATTGACAGTTGATATCGGTATTCCTGATGATCAAACGCGTATTGAAATTCTGGAAAACAAAGCAGTCGAACGTGGTATTCCGCTGAGCAATGAACTGGCACATTTTATTGTTCAACATATCAAAGGCGGAATTGGACGCATGGAAGGTGTTTTGATGCGCTTGGGGATACATGCATCATTGTTAAATGAAGAGCTGACAATAGATTTAGCAAAATACGCACTTAAAGATTGGCTGGACGAATCTACTAATAATTCAAATCCTGCACATTCAAGCAGTGGTCTATTTGCTGATGAGACTGCAAAAAAAATCCTGCAGCGGATCTATGTCATGTTCCAAATTACCGAAGAAGGTCTGCTGTCCTATCGGCGTGACCGAAAACACAGCAAAGCTCGGCAGGCAGCGGTTTTTCTGCTCAAACAGCTTACCTCACTTTCCCTGAGTGAAATTGGTAAAATTGTCGGACGCAACCATTCTACTATTCATGCTACCTTGAAAAAAGTTAGTCAGAGGATGTCTTCAGATGATTTTTTTCTCAAACAAATGCAGACTTTTCTGCTTGAATTTGAGGAAAAAGGTGATTCCGCAAAACTGCCTGAACAAAAACGCAGTTTCCGTTTTTGAGTTCCTGAAGAACATTTTCCGCAGTAGCAATTTTTATTTGCGCTACCAAACATTGTCTTTCCCTCAAATTTCAGCTAAATTAATCTGCAAACACTAAGTCCCTGAGACAGAAACTTTCAGTCTGCTTTACTTCATGTATTTTAGCTCATACCTGTTTTTTTTCGGACTTTCTGCTTTGCTGCTGATTACTGTTTCCGGATGTTCAAGTCTGCAGGAAAAGACATATATAAACCATCCGAAAACATTACGTAAACAAGCTGATTTGGTGTGTCAGAATACGGATGCTTCTCACTTTCGAGTTGAAAATCAGCTAGTTCTGCTGAAACGCCATGACGGCAAGGAGCTTGAATTGAAACACTACAATTCTTTACTTCCGGATGGATATTATTTTTGTACACGGCAAAACCGCAAATCCTCGATCCTCGATTGAAATTAGCTTATGTCCGTAATTTCGCCGCCTAAAATCCTGATCCGTACACCAAACTGGCTCGGTGACCTAGTGATGGCAAGTGGATTTGTCAAAGCAGTTCTTGACTATTATCCGGAATCAGCGGTTGATTTGATCGTTAAATCCGGATTTGAAAATTTACCTCTACCGCATCGTGGAAAAATAATTGTGTTTGATCCGGAAAAAATCTCTGCCGGCGCTTTCGGAAAAAATTTAGCTTCCGAAAATTATTCTCACTTTTACGTTCTCCCTCCAAGCTTTTCTTCTGCCTGGATGGCCTTTCAAAGTAAAATTCCGCAGCGCATCGGTTATGCCGGAGAGTTTAGAAGTCTGCTGCTGAGCAAGGCCAAAAAGCATGAAGGACAGCCGCGTTCAGTGCACATCCTCAAGGAATACTTAAATTTGCTTGATCCGCAACTTTCCGTGGATAAATTTCCTCCTCAGCTTGAAACAAGCGTAGATTGGATCGAAAAACATTTAAACTCTTTTAAAAAACCGCTGCCGGAATCTTATCTTGTTTTTACTCCTGGCGCAGTTTATGGTCCGGCAAAACAGTGGCCGCTTGAACATTTCCGCACCTTAGCCACTCAAATGATTCAGCTTTTCGGAACTTCGATCCTTATTTTAGGAACTGCTGAAGATGCGGAATCCGGGGCGGAAATTTCACAGGGAATTGAAGGTGTTCATAATTATTGCGGACAAACTACTTTAACCGAATTCCTGGCAATCCTCGCAAAAGCCAAACTACTGATTGGTAATGATTCCGGAAGTATGCATTTAATGGGCGCTTTGCATCGTCCGCAAATTGCGCTTTTTGGCTCAACTTCTCCCACCTGGACTGGACCTGTTAATCCATATGCCTCGGTCTTGAGCCGTAATTTGTCCTGCTCACCGTGTTTCGCGAGAACCTGCCGTTATGGTCACTATGACTGCCTGACTAAAATTCAGCCTGAACTCGTGCTTCAGGAGGCACAAAATATTCTTTCAACGAAAAACTAGTACTTTTCACCGGTCAAATCCGGCAAGAGGAATTTCTTTACTTTTCGAGTCCGGCACGCCATTCCTGCCAGTTAAGGTAGGCGTTAGCGCCGATTGTGGCGAAAGGTTCCGGAGGCAGACGGGTGGGTTGAGCTTCATTGAGGTAATCTTCGATGTATGGATTCTGGAATCCGCAAGCATACTCCGCAGCCAGAATTCCGGAGAGAGTTCCTTTGGAAACACCGAGTCCATTTTGACAACAGGCGGCAAACATATTCTTCTCGAGTTCACCAAACACGGGTACATTATTCCAGCTCAGGCAAAGCCGACCACCCCAACGGTGTTCCATTTCAACACCTTTGAGCATCGGAAAGCGCCGCTGGAAACTTCGCTCATGGTCACGAACCGCTTTTTGAACATCCCGCTCTGTTGCTTCCATTGAAGAATTGAAGTGAAACTTATTGCGCATCAGAATCCGGTGACCGCCCACACCGCAAATTTTACGCACAGAAGAGCCGAATGGATTCGCCGGTGCAATTCCCCAACTCGGTTCTCCGCCTAGCTGGTTGACTTCAACCGTGCTCATGGCGCGGGTCATGGATGCATAAAGGAAAATGTGCATCAGCCTGCTCTGCATGAAACCAAAGCTCTGAAGGTGTCCATTGACACTCAGGATCACCTTGGAAGCCTTAACAGAACCTTTGGATGTTCTGGCCTGCCAAAGTCCATTTGTGCGTTCCAGTGCGATTACAGGCGTTTTTTCGTAAATATCCACTTTCTCGGCCATCCCCCGCGCAAAACCCCGGGTATATGCGGCGCCTTGAATGGTGACAGTTTTTGGAGTTAAGAGACCGCTCAGGTAATACTCACTTCCGGTTACACGCTGCATTTCAGAGGCATCGAGCCATGTTGATGCTTCACCCATGGCTTTCAAATGTTCGACATATTCACGATTATGCCGATCTCCGGATTCGCTGGCTGCCGCATTTATTTTTCCACAGGGATTAAAGACTTCCTGCGTAAATCCATACTCTTCCGCAACTTCTGCGGCAAAGGAAATGGCATAACGATTCTTTCTGGTTTGCAGAACATCCTGCTCCACTGCACCCGCATAACTGTCTGTGCTGATGTCATGAGGTAAATCGATCATAAAGCCGGAATTACGTCCGGAACTACCCTCGCCGATACGGATTGAATCCAGCAGGACAATACTTTCATTTTCACGAAGTTGACTTAGTCTTCTTGCGGCAGATAAGCCCGCGAATCCACCACCGATGATCAACCAGTCTGCAGTAATATCTTCCTGTAAATCACGCGCTGGCTCAGGTTCCGGAAGAATCGCGTACCAACCTGAAACACCAGGATTTCCGTGACGGATGTTTTTGACCTGAATTTTCAGCGACATCGTTTTTTTGCTAGAATCATTTAGTAAAATCTTACGTAGGTGCGAGAAAATATTACGCACTGAGCTGTAAATATTCCGCTTCAACTGATGTTAAGTTCTGAATATTGG
>JACNKY010000165.1 GCA_014381795.1 Pseudomonadota bacterium
AATCCCCTACTATCTTTTAGTAGGACCTCAAAATGTCCATCTCACTCTTGAGGCAATTGAAAAAAATCAGCCAGAATGGTTAGGGATAAGCCTTTACACAGGTTTGACAACTTATGTTTTCGAATGGCTTATACAGTACAAAATGGACAAGGCTCGATCAATTACTAAGAAAAATATTTCAGATTTTAAAACTGCAGATAAACTATTAAAAGGAATGGTTCGAGAATCAAATGGTCCTGTTTATGAGGGGAATAAATTGGTTTATGCTCCTGTCATTATTGGGGGGCATTATAATAACTACAACTTTAAAGATTCCTGGGAACGAGGAGGGGAATATGTCGTTAGAGGAAAAGGTATTAACATTTTCAGAGATATTTTACTCGGTCTTTATAGTCCCGGAATTTATCACGATCCAATGCCCTACGCCAATATTCCAAGAATGGACAGGGGAAAGTTTTATAAGGATACTTTTGAATTCTCGGATGAAACAAAAAAATATGCATTAAGTAGAATTAAATCCATTTTGACTGCTTTGGGGTGTAGTTATTCGTGTACTTATTGTTATGTGAGTTCCCTTATTGATAACCTGCGTGAAGCATATAGTGAAGTGGGTGTGAGGCCACCCAGTATTATTCAAGATAGATTATTGGAAACCGTTGTCCAAGAGGGAGAGGAAATTCTTGCTTTGGATCATATATACGGTGTAAAAACGACAGCTGTATTTGATCAGGCAGATATTTCTTTAAATAATATGAAATGGTGGGGCCAACTGAAAAATCAATGGTTAGAAAGGGTACGAATCCCTTTCTATATTCAAGCTAGACCCGCAATGTTAGCAGGAAAGAAAGGAAAAGAGCGAATTGAAATGATTTCTGATAAAGGACTTGTTGCTGGGATTTCAATGGCTATTGAGTCCGGAAATCCAAAAATCAGAAAACTCCTTCTTGATCGCCATGAAAACAACGATACCATACTGGATGCAATTCATAATGTGAAAGACAGTAATATCCCATTGCGGACGCAATCCATTGTTGGACTACCAGTATTACGACCTTCTCAAGTAGTGAACCCTATCCAAAGTAAACTGTCTCTGATTGATAAAAAAGGGGAAGAGTTTTATTACGATGATCCTATTCAAGAATCTTTAACTTGCCTGGAACTTGTTTGTTCATCAAACTTCGGAAAAGAAGATTACTATTGGAATGCACTCTATTCACCATTTCCAGGGACTCCATTAGGAGATTATGCTGTTGCTTCAGGTTTTGCAGATGATGATACGGATGCCCATGCATACCAATTTACAACTGATAGTGGATTAACTTGTTTCACAGGAATTACTTTGAAGCGCCAGATTGCATTCAGTCAAACCTCCAATTTTTTTGCTCATTTTAAAAATGGAAAAGATTTAATGGTTTTATTCCTTTACGGAAATAATAATTTCCAATTGAGTGACTTTGCGGAATTTGTTGAGACGAGGGCTGGATTCTTTAAGCCACATGAGAGACCAACCCAATTTGGAATAATCCCCAACATTAATCAAAACATGTTACTAAAATTTATTGATGATGTTTATCCTGAGAAAGATAATAAATTTAAATCAATTAATGTAAAACTTGTGGGATACTATCTGGGTTTATTGGATGGATTGCTCCTGGCAGCAAAAATTGCCGACCAATACTATGAATTTAAAGAGCAGGAAAAGGAATTTACATTAGCTGATCTGTACCGGGTGGAACGTATTCACTATTATGACAACAGTTATAACATGGCATATATTCCTGAACGTTTCGAAAATTTTCTCCGACCCTTAATACACGATAGCCGAGTTCCTGCAATGCGAACCGGTTAAACTGTGACGTTACACAGCAAAGTTACTTTCAGTATTAATTAAATTCAATTAAAATCCTTTTTAGCGGAAAGGTTACCGCAGAAATGTATTTGTTTGAGGAGGTTGCTCTCTCCAAAAAGTGAGTATCTCAAACTTCGTCGTTGATGCAGTTGGGAAAAAGTTGTACCTTTGTTCTCTAACTAAGATTTTTCAACCTGCTATCTTCTTCCGCAATTCAGCAATTCGGTCACGTAATTCAGCCGCACGTTCAAATTCGAGTGATTCCGCTGCTTCACGCATTTCATTCTCAAATTCAGCAATTTTTTCTTCCATTTTAATCACTGTTTCGTAGACTGGACTTTCTTCTGCAGTGTAAGAATCGCTTTCCAGCATATCATTCATTTCGACAGGTGCAAAGGACGGTGCGATTTTCCGGAAAATAGTTTTCGGAACAATACCGTGTTTTTTATTGTAAGCTACCTGTTTCTTACGGCGTGAATCAGTGAGGTCGAGTGTGATTTGCATTGATGCTGTAACCCTGTCTGCATACATGATTACAAGTCCGTTGACATTACGTGAGGCGCGTCCGGAGGTTTGAACAAGTGAACGTACTGATCGCAAAAATCCCTCTTTATCCGCATCAAAAATCCCGACCAGCGATACTTCCGGCAAATCCAAACCTTCGCGCAGAAGGTTTATTCCTACCAAAACGTCAAATTCACCCGCCCTTAGATCGTGTAAAATTTGGGTTCGTTCCACCACATCCACATCTGAGTGGATATAGCGTACTCTCACATCAAGATCGTTATAATATTCCGTGAGGTCTTCTGCCATACGTTTAGTGAGTGTGGTGACAAGCACACGCTCCTTGCGTTTGGCCCGCAGACGTATTTCATGCAGCATATCATCCACCTGACCGAGCACCGGT
Source organism: Pseudomonadota bacterium (assembly GCA_014381795.1). GTDB lineage: Bacteria > SAR324 > SAR324 > SAR324 > NAC60-12 > Arctic96AD-7. Next base: position 2,757 of record JACNKY010000165.1, read on the forward strand.
CGTATTTCAATTACCGGTTCAAGCAAACCTGTGGGACGCACCACAAGTTCCGCCATTTGTCCTTCTGTCTCCTCCATTTCATAATCTCCCGGAGTTGCAGAAACATAAATCAATCTTTGCGGAAACTCGACAAATTCCGGAAACTGCAAGGGCCGGTTATCCACTGCAGAAGGCAGCCGGAATCCGTGTTCAACAAGGGTAGATTTTCTCGAATAATCCCCGCGGTACATCGCTCTAAGTTGAGGCAGAGTCATGTGACTTTCGTCGATAAATATCAAAGAATCATCCGGAAAATAATTGAGCAAAGTGGCGGGAGGAGTTCCGGCCGCGCGCCGATCCATGATACGGCTGTAATTTTCAATTCCGGAACAGGAACCGGTTTGTTCAATCATTTCTAGATCATACTCCGTGCGCTGCAAAAGGCGCTGAGCTTCCAGAATTTTATTGTTTGCATGGAGGTCTTCGAGACGTTCACGGAGTTCTTCCCGGATTAAACGTAAAGTTTCCGGAACATGTTCTGCAGGCGCGACATAGTGCGAAGCGGGATAAATAACAAAATGCTGATATGACATTTGCTTTTTCCCTGTCAAAGGATCGAAGCGGACAAGACTTTCAATTTCATCGCCAAACAGTTCCAATCGAATTGCAGATTCTGCTTCCGCCAGATAAATATCTATCACATCGCCACGTACCCGAAAAGTTCCTCTATGAAAGTCAATATCGTTTCTGGTATAAAGTAACTCTACCAGTCTCGCTACAATAACCTGCCTTGAAAGGCGTTCTCCCACTTTAAATATCAGCAGCATTTTTTCATATTTTTCCGGCGACCCAATTCCGTAAATGCAGGACACACTGGCGACAATCAGTACATCTCTGCGCTCCAGCAGAGAACGAGTTGCCGACAAGCGTAGGCGGTCAAGGTTATCATTTAGCGCTGTGTCTTTTTCGATGTAAAGATCGCGGCTCGGAACGTAAGCTTCCGGCTGATAGTAGTCATAATAACTAACAAAATATTCGACTGCATTTTCGGGGAAGAAATTTTGGAATTCGTTATAAAGCTGGGCTGCAAGGGTTTTATTATGTGCAATAACCAGGGTGGGACGCTGTAGCTGTTGAACTACATTTGCCATTGCGAATGTTTTTCCAGAACCGGTAATTCCCAACAAAACCTGATGTTTATGTTTTTGTTCAACACCATTCACCAAAGTCTCAATTGCCTGAGGTTGATCTCCGGCTGGTTTGAAGTCAGATTGAAGATTAAATTCCATAGATTTATCTCTTAATTATCAATCACTTCCTTTGGCCATTTGATCATTCCCTGCGGATAAATCACATTCAAGGAATACAGTCCATGGGCCGGTGCGGTAATTCCGGCTAACTTGCGTTGACCGCTTTCAAGAGCTTCAGCAACATCATCAACGTTTTTACGGCCCTGCCCTACTTCAACCAAAGTTCCGGTAATTATACGTACCATATGCTGCAGAAACGAATTTGCTTCAAATTCAATTTGCAGGGTAGAGTAGCGGAAACGCTTTTTGCTGATCAATATTTCACGAATATTTTTAAGCGGACTTGGAGAAGAACAATTTGCGGCGCGAAATGCGGAAAAATCGTGCTCTCCGATTAATATTTGCGCTGCTTGCTCCATCCTCTTTATGTCTAAAGGCTGATTAATCCACCAGCTTTGCTTGCGGGAAAAGGCTGGCTGATAAGGAAGGTTGCAGATAAGGTAGCGGTAACGTTTTCGGATTGCACTGTGCCTCGCGTGAAAATCCGGAGAAACAGTTTGCACGAATTTTACGACAATATCGTTCGGTAAAACTGCATTAAGCGCAATACGCCACTTTTCCGGAGTTTTAAAGTTTTCTGTAGAAGTCTTAAAATTTGCTGTAAAATTAAGGGCATGAACTCCGGAGTCAGTTCGTCCCGCTCCGTGAACTTTTACTGATTCACCGGTCAAGCGTTTTACAGCTTGTTCAAGTGTGTCTTCAATGGTGGGTAAATTTAATTGAACCTGCCAGCCTTGATAGCAGGTTCCGTCATAGGTTAGCAGGAGTAACCAGTTTTGTGCAGAGGGCACGGGAGTTTTTCGGAAGCGTTAGCTGTTTGCTTGTTCTGCCAGCGCACGTACGCGGGAGGGATCATTACCAGTTACGCTGTCGACTTCTTTGCCGTCTTTTAGCAGGACAATATAAGGAATTCCACGGACTCCGAAGCGTGCTGCAGTCTGCATATTTTTGTCAACATCAAGCTTACATACCTTTAGTTTACCATCCATGCTTCCGGCAATTTCATCAATCAACGGAGCCAATGCTACGCACGGACCGCACCAAGTTGCCCAAAAATCAATAAGCGCATAGCCCGTTTTCGTTTCTTCTTCAAAGTTGGAATCCTCAAGGTGAAGTACCTTATCGCTTGCCATATTTTGCTCCTGTTAGGGTAACGAATTAAATCCGGAAACTGTTGTAAAAATTCACTCCTGTCCGCCTAAAACACGAACCGAAACTCATAATACTCACAAATTAACATGAGAAAAACAAGTCTATTCCGGATGATCTTCGAAACTTATGCTTAAATATGCTTGAAAAAATCATCTTCAAATAATCTCTTAAAACACTTTTGAAAGAAAAATCCCCCGAAAAAAATTGCTAAAAAACGAATATCTTTCCGTTTTATGCGAGAATAAATGGCCTTCATGCTTCCTGTATGTAATAATTAACAATGCAGATTGTTCTCGCTTAATAAAGCACAGGAAATGAATGAGTGAATTGATTCAACAAAAAATACGTCAGTATCTGCTTCATTCTTTTCTATATTATCAACTGGATGAGTCAATAATAGCTGACAGACATTATGATGAAATATGTGCGGAAGTTTTGCAGTTAATGGAAACCCATGCAGGCTCAAGTCTTCTGCCTTACCAGGAATTAGTAAAAAAAAGTCTCTCAGAAGATGCCTCCGGTTTTTCTGTCAGAAAATACCCTGCTGAGATCATGAGTTCTGCTTTGCATTTGCTTTATCAACATAATGCTGTTAAATCCATGTCCTTTGACACATTTTTAACCCGTTTTGGTTACAGTCTATCCTGAGATCCTGAATGCCTAGGAATAATATCGAAAAAGACACTCTACAGAAAGAACCTCAATTTCCTCAGGAAGTAGAGTCACTTCAACTGCTCTGTCAAAAAATTCGGGAAGCACGAATTGCCAATAAACTTTCTCTTGAAAGCGTTTCAGGCCACCTTCATATCAGTGTCAGAATTCTGGAAGCCATCGAAGAAGGGAAACCGGGGAATGGTCCTAGTCCAGTGTTTTTCCGTGGACTGGTGCGTAACTACTGCCAGTTTTTAGACTTAGACAAAACCGAAATTGTCGAGAAAATAGATAATCTTCTTAAGTTAGAAGATCCGGATGATGATCTTAACACTAAAAGCCTTAGACCTGTCTTCGCAAGCAAAGAGTCCCAACCAACTCGAAATGCTTTTACAATTTTAGTCATTTTACTTGGTGGATACTTATTCTATTCTCTCTATTTTGTACAGGAGCCTTTTTTCCTTGCGGAAGACAATGCTACAAATCCAGAACAAACTATCGTTGAAGTGGAACCTGTCACAGAACCGGAACAAACCGTTGTTGCTAAAATTCAAGAAACTGTGCTGGTGGTCGATTCACCCCCTGAAGAACCTGAAAACTCCACTGAGGTTTCTACTGTAGACCAAAAGCCAACAGAGACCACCGAAAATATAGAACCGGAAATAGTACAAACTGCTGCAGAGCCTCTTACACTTGAAGTGGAAGCTTCAGAAGGAACTTGGATCAGCATTTCAGTTGATGGAAAAGAAATCGAAGATTATCGAATTGAAGCAGATGAAATTCAGCAGTGGGAAGCAAAAGATAATTATCTGTTGATCCTTGGAAACACTCAGGTTGTCAGGGTTTTACTGAACGGCAGAGAGATTGAAACAAACCGTACCAACCAGTTACTGACGGATTGGGTTGTAGACGCAAATTTGCTTCCATAAATTCATTAAGCATATTTTTCTGAGAGCAAAGCTGTTTTTGACTTTTAGCGTTAGTGGACATTATAATTCAGGTCACTGAAAGTATCTGTTTCGTATCATCTGTCTATTTTTTAATTCACGTTTTAAAGCAACCATCAAATATATATTTGCAGCAAATCTCCGCCACTGAGAGTTAAATATTCATGCAGCAAATCCCTCCGTTTGAACATGGTAAGCGTTACCATCCGCTTAGCCAGCACTATCGTGAACAATTTGGTGAAAAAGTATACAAGGTAAGTGTTTCAGTCGCTGATTCCTGTCCAAACAGAGAAGGTCGCAACGGCATGAAAGTCTGCATTTTTTGTGATGAGTGGGGTTCCGCGGCTTATCATCAGCAGCGCGATCAGCCGATTAGGAAACAAATCCAAATTAACCGTGAGGCAATCCGTAAGCGATATCGAGCAGAGAAGTTTTTGATCTATTTTCAGGCTTACACCAATACCTTTGGCCGTTTTAAGGAGTTGGAAGCTCTCTATCAACTGGCTTTAGAGGAAAAGGATGTGGTAGGGCTAGTGGTGGGAACCCGTCCGGATTGTTTGCCAGAAAGGGTGCTGCGTAAATTTGCTGAAATAGCGCGGGAGCACTATCTTTCCGTGGAACTTGGTGTACAGACTTTAGATGACGCTCAACTTATTTTCCTTTCACGTGGACACGACAGCGCATCTTCTCTGAAGGCAATCCGCAAATTGAAAGCAGTCTCTGGAGTGAATTTGTGTGTGCATTTGATGTTTGGTCTTCCGGGTGAAACTGATCAGCAAATTCGAGAAACAGCGGAAATATTATCAGAACACAAAGTTGACGGGGTAAAATTACACAACCTACATGTACTTAAGAATACTCCACTGGAAAAGCTGTATCGAGAATCCCGATTTGTGCCTTTGGAGTTGGAAGAATATACACGTAAAGTATGTATATTTCTTGAAAACCTTTCTCCGAAAATTGCCGTGCACCGCCTGGCAGCAGTCGCCTCACGCTGGGAAGAGTTGATTGCTCCGGCATGGACACGTGAAAAAATGCGGCCAACTCAATATATTGACGATTACCTAGCAACAAAAAATACTTGGCAGGGCCGTAATTATTTAGC
>JACNKY010000163.1 GCA_014381795.1 Pseudomonadota bacterium
TAGGCTGAAGACTACCCTTGATTACAGCTTCTGTATCAGCATAGCCCTGTTCACCGGCTTCTTTGTTGCGAACTTTTTCCAAATATTCAAACTCTCCACCTTCTTCAGGAGCCTGCACCATCAGGGTTATGGCAAAAGAGGCATTGTCGTAGTGCCAACCCAACTGTTGTCCACGCTCGTAATAATTTATATTAATCGAAGATAGTGTATCTGCATAAGGAAAAACCGGAACATCAAGTACGCTTTCCAGAAAAACTCTGAACTCCGACCATTCATATAAAGTCCTTAGTGGAGAGTTATCCGGAATCTGATCATGCGGTACACAACCCTTGTCACTTTGCTGTTCGAGATTACGAATGTGTTCATCTGGTAAAGAGTGGTCTGAATCAAGCAGATAAGCGTTGTGATTCTGGCTGCAAAAATAAGCCAGTGGTCTCACTTCTCTAGCTTCGTTTTGCAGTGATTCCAATGTATCAACACTTAAAAAATTTTCCATCACCAACGCGCCTATACTGTCGAGCTGATCTTTACAGGACTGTGTGTACCGCGCATCCTGAATTGGATGCTGATGCAGATTAACTATTTTTTCCGGATTCATAGTTTATTCTCATCTACTTAAAACATTAGACGTGATGATTACATCAGACAGGTATTCTAAAAAAATTAGCGAGTAATGGCAACACTGTTTCAAACACTTTGAGAACTACATTTATAAAGAGAATAATTTTTCTTGGATGACAAATATTTTAGAGCACATAGAGTAAACGTGGCAGGTTAATTTTGAACTGATTAAAATCACTTCAGCATACTTCACTAATTACAGAACTTTTCGTGAATACGTTGTACTTAGGAGACTCGAAGCGTCTTTCTAGCACTGGTAAATTCTACTTTGCTAAGAAAATCATATTTTTTATGTACGACTTGTGCACCTGCTAGGAGTCGAACCTATGCCCTCAGTACCGTAAACTTTGATAGTAAGTATATAGGGGCAGACTACAACATATAAAAACAATAATATTAGTAAGATAGTTGATCATAATTATTGTCACATCTCCCCTAATATGGCCTGATTTTTAAAATAATGGCACAGTATTGTTACAAAAAAAATTCTTTCGTGCGTGTGTATAGTATTTATTTCTTGCGGTAAATCTCAAATCTACTATATTCTACATCTAGTTGTATATTAATTTCTGAAACCATTTACACAAAAAGTTTTTATGAAAAATAATAAAGTTTGCATTGTCACAGGAGCCTCTCGCGGGATTGGGCGTGGAATTGCCCTGGTACTTGCGCAAGAAGAAGGCTGCACGGTGTACGCGACTGCACGGAATGAAGAGGCACTGAAGGCTCTTGCAGAAGAGGCGGCTGCAGGAACCAAAGGCGGAGTTGTGAAGGTTTGCAAGCTGGATCAAAAGGATGACACTGCGGTACAAGACTTTGTGGAGCAAGTGAAGTCGGAAGACAATCAGGTTAACCTTTTGGTGAACAGTGCGTATGCCGGACTGATTGCCATCGCCCCTCACTTTGGCAAGCCTTTCTGGGAAAGGCCAATCTCTGTCTTTGATGCTTCGCTCAACATCGGCCTCCGTAGCGCCCATGTGATGAGCTCCCTTGTCGCTCCAATGATGGTCAAGAACAAAACCGGGTTGATAGTACAGGTTTCGAGCTTTGGGGGAGTTCAATATTTATTCGACGTTGGATATGGCGTCGGAAAGGCAGGACTCGACCGCCTCACTGCGGATATGGCGGCAGAGCTTAAACCTTACAATGTGCATACCGTGACGTTGTACCCCGGAGCCGGTGTAACTGAGGTTACGGCTTTCCCTGGCGGAGAGACCCCTGTTTTTACGGGTCGGTCCGTCGCTGCACTTCTCAACAAAGCCACGAACGAGGATCTGGCTCGAATGAGCGGAAAGGTCGTCCAGTCAGCGGAACTCGCTGAACGCTATGGGTTCACTGATGTGAACGGCGGGATGCCAGAAGGTGATTTTGCAGGCGTGGAGGCTGCTAAACGAATGCGCGAGGTGATGTCAAAGCCTGTGATCCAGTACGACATGGATGCAGAACTGCCGGACCCATCCGAGACGAACAACGCCGGTATCGCTGGATTGTTTGCAGGAGCCCAAAACTACAGCGAGTAATGATTAGAGCTGGGGACAAGTTGTTTTTGGGAGGCACCCTTCCGGGCTCCCAAGCCGACTTGACCAGTCCTTCGATGATGGGCTCCACCAGGGCAGATTTTGGGACGAAGATGCGACAGTAGTCTTCACCGAGTTGGGCTTTACAGGACTGAGTGTAACGTGCATCCTGAATTCTATGCTGATGCAGATTAACTATTTTTTCCGGATTGATAGTTTATACTTATGTACTTACAACATTAGACGTGATGATTACATCAGACAGGTATTCTAAAAAAATTAGCGAGTAATGGCAACACTGTTTCAAACACTTTGATAACTATATCTTATAAAGACATAAACCTTACGGGTTGATAAGTATTTTTAAGCACATAGAGTAAACGCAGCAGGTTCATTTCGAACTGATTACAATCACTTTAGCGTACATCACTAAGTACAGAATTTTTAGTAAATACGAAGTCTCTTGAAGGCCCTTAACGTCTTTTTATCACTGAGATATTCTCAATTCCGAAGAAATTCGGACTTTATTTTTTAAAGAGTTGACAAAGCCCACTTTGCAAGTTAATATTTCCGAGCTTATGGTACAAAACACATGGTAGATTCTCTTCTAGATTGTGTGGTGTTTCTACATTTTATTATTAATAATTTTTCTAAAAAAAAGGATATATGATCAAACATCAAGGCGGCTGCCACTGTGGCAAAATTCGTTACACCACTGAGTACGATCCAATGTTAGTAATGCAGTGCAATTGTATGTCATGCCGGAAAATTTCTGGCTCTATGACTGTTTCAGCCATGTTTGCGGAACATGAAATAGAAATAACAGGACAGTGTAAAGAGTATACTTATCCAGGAGGCAGCGGCATGCCGTTTCACAGAGGATTTTGTGAAAACTGCGGACAATATGTTTATGGAAAACCTACAGCATTTGAAGGCTTTCTAGGGATGTCACTTGGTTCATTTGATGACCCTCATCAATTTGAGCCCAAAATGGAGATTTTCACAGACAAAAAATTAAAGTGGCTCAAGCATGACGGCTGCATAAAAGACTCTTTTGAAGAAGTAGCAACCGAAGAGAGAATTATGGCGATGATGGAAAACATGGATCAAAGAGGCTAGTTCAGTCTGAAGGCTACCATTGTCATGTCATCTCTGAGCGGTTGAGTTCCTCTGTGATTATCGAGTGCGACCTGAACATTATTGATGATACGAGCTGGATCTTGATCGTTCCATAATGACAAAATATTGAGGAGCTTGTCTTTTCCGAACAGGATAAGATTCGGCTCCTCGCTCATCACATCCATGATCCCGTCTGTAAGCATCACCACGATTTGATCTCCCAAGTTGAGTTCGTGCGTGTCAAAAGGAAAATCCAGTGGTGTCCTTGAACCACCAACCGATTTCCGGTTACCTTTTAACTCAAGGGGTTCCCCATTGTTCTGCAACAAAAAGCTGCTGGAACGCGCTCCGGCAAAAGACAGTTTCTTAGTATGTTTGTGTAGAAGGCAGATTGAACCGTCAAAACCATCGTTAGATTTTGCTTTTCTGTTAACATGCTGACCCAGCATGGCGGAAATCAAATTATGTGCAGATGTCAAATACTCTCCAGCCGTGTTGACATTGGGGTCATGAATCAGTCGATCAAAGATGGATCCGGTAAGAGTAGAGAGCAAAGCGCCAGGGACACCGTGTCCTGTGCAGTCAATTACAGCTACAAGAACGGTCTCACCCAAATCCTTGATGACATAAAAGTCCCCGCCAACCACATTCAACGGTTTCCAGATCGTAGCTATTGTTAAAGAATCCGGCATTGAACTTGGCAGCATAGCACCTTGAATTCGTGAAGAATATTGAATAGACTTTTTCACTTCCTCTTGCGCTTCGATGGCTAATGATTTTTGCCTTGCAAGCTCCTTGGCCAAATTTCCACCTAACTTGATCTGCATTTCCAAATTTTTAATCTTCTTATTTTGTTTGGAAATTTCTTCTTCCAGCATTGCTGTTTCACTCAATTCAGATCTTTCTTCGTGATTATTGGGGGTTTCCATGATTGAATTACCTTTAATTTTTGGTCGAATGCTGAATGATGTTTTCTAACTGAGGAATCAACTCCTGAATTATTTTCTTCGAATCCTCACTTAAAACTAAAGGATCAATTTCCAAATCAAGTCCTTTGGAGTGGAAAGACAGATTAGCTGAGAGGTCTTTGGCTTCTTTTAGTTTGGTGACGGTATAGGTTTTGATTGGACGGGCAAAGCCTTTGACATGAATTTCCTGATTTGGCACAAAATCAAAATGTTCTTGTGTCAGCAGCATAGTTTCTTCGCTGATGAGAACTTCACCGACTCCTGCCGAAGATTCAAGGCGGGAAGCCAAATTCACTTGATTTCCAATTGCGGTGTAATCCAAGCGATTTTCGGAACCAAAATTTCCAACTGTGCATATTCCGGAGTTGATACCGCAGCGAATGTTAAACGGACGCGTTACCCCCATTTTGTTCAGTTCATAATTGAGTAGTTTTACTTTTTCCTGCATCGACAAAGCCATGGTTACACACTTGACGGCATCATGCTGCGGGCCCAATGTCTCCGGGTCACCAAAAAAAGCCATGATCGCGTCCCCGATATATTTGTCAATCGTCGCACCGTGAGAAATGGCAACAATGGCCATTTCATTCAGGTACGCGTTAAGAGAGTTTGTCAGCATTTCCGGTTCAAGCTGGTCGGTGATTTCGGTAAACGAGACTATGTCTGAGAAAAATACCGTCAGAAATTTTCGGTCCGCCCCAACCCGGACTTCAGATTTTCCGCTAAATATAGATTCATAAACCTGGGGGGAGAGGTATTTTGAGAGCTTAACAGAAAGTGTTTCAAGCTTAGTGTTCTGTCCACTCAGAGTTTGGTTCAGTTCAACCTGCTCTTTGGACATAAGGTTCAGTTGCGCTTCGGTACGGTCAGACATCTTCACCAAACGTCTTGTCTGTTTCAACAGTTTTTCATAACCCTTTAATAAAAGCAGATATTGCTCCGTATCAAGACTATTGGCCTCTGCTAATTCTTTGGCATTGTCCAGTAATGCTTCTTCCTGTTTAAACAGCCCTCCACTCATGGGACAATCCAAGCTTTCAGGACAAAAAGCAACTCCGGACTTTCCACAAAGTCGAATTCAAACTTTGAGGATTTTCTTGCAATTTCAATGAAGCCTAATCCTGCACCTTTGCTGCCTTCCGGAGGTCCCTCCCTTAAACGCTGCTTGTATGCTTTCCTGAGTTCTTTTGACTCCATTTTCTGCAACTCCTCCAAATTTCCTTTTAGAGACAACATTTTATCCGCATTCATCGGATTGATGGCTTCAACCACAAAACCTTCCTTGGAATGACCGATTGCCACGGTTCCGATTCCACCTTCGGCTAGTCGTTCCTCGGAGTAACGGATGATGTTTTGTGCCTGTTCGATGAAAATACCAAAAACACGCGTAGTCAAATCTATATCGTGGTCAATATCTGACACCTGCTCTCGCACAATTCCGGAAATCGCGGACAAGACCTCTTCCGATAAAAGCCCTGAATAGCAAAAGAAAGTTCCTCTGCTGAGCAGTAATTTATGAAAATCATGTGAATCCATGTTGTTTCCTTTTATAAAATCTTCTAAGGTATCATCAAATTTCTACGAGTTGGTAATCGGCCACTTCCATGTCCTCTTCAAAATCTTCACCCGCTTCCTTCATGGAATTATCGCTGGAGCGGTAACGCCACTGGATGGAGATGCTTTTACCTTTCGCTGCAGTTTCTTCCAAAACTTCAAAAAAATCAAAAAAGAATTTCGCCGAAGAACTGTTGAAATAACGCAATTCCAAGCTGACAGAAAACGAATCACAGGCTGCCAGTTTTTCTGCAAGCAATTCCAGAATTGGTTCTGCAAAAGCCGTTATGTCTTCGGGATAGCACTCCCCTTTCATTTCCAGGACTGAATCAGAAATCAAAACTTCCGGAGTTCTGTTTGTTGCTTCTAGGTGCATGTTGTTTTTATTAAAATGATTGTTAGCATTCGCCTCTTATTGACGTTGATCCATGTTTTCCATCAGTATCTGGATTCGCTCGATGGTGCCGTTGTCTTCAAAAGATTCGACAACGCAGCCTGCACCAGAAAACCAGGTCGGTTTAGTCTTATTCCAAATCTCAACTTTTGGTGTGAATGCTAGTGGATTGTCGAAACTCCCCAAGTGGAGATACATTACTCCTTCAAGTATTTCCGGATTTCCATAGATATTATTGCCACATTTGGCGCAGAAGCCCTGATGCACGAATTGCCCACTTTCTCCTCGATAGGGATAAGTTGTTAGCTCACCCTCAAAATCAACTTCACCTTCGGCATAAACGGCAAAGACAGTTGTGCCAACACCGGAAATTTTATTGCAGGTTCTGCAATGGCAAGCCATTACAAGCATGGGGTCATAAGTAGTGGAATATCTGATATTGCCACAGTGGCAGCCTCCCTGATGTTTGATCATGAGTTCCTCATATAGTTTGAGATATTAAAAAATAACACAAAATATACTCCACCAAGACGAATTGTCAATTTAAATACTCTATAATACTTTAAGAACTAACACGGATTACTAATTTGCCAAAGTTTTTGCCTTCCAAGAGTCCGATGAATGCTTCCGGAGCATTTCCAAGTCCATCAACAATATCTTCGCGGTAATGAAGTTTTCCTTCTTTAATCCAGTCAGACAGTTGTGTCAGCGCTTCTTTTTCCTGAGAGGCATAATCCCAGACGATAAAGCCCCGATACGTAAGACGCTTAACGAGGACAACATCGTGCAAACCATTGCTTCCGCAGGGGAATCCTTGGCTGCAGGCATTATTTTCACCATGCCGGCTTTGGTGATTGCAGGTGTTTGGAGTGACTTCGATTTTTGGACCACCACCTTGATTTCGATGACCGGCGGCATGCTAGGTGTGCTGTTTATGATTCCATTGCGTCGCCCGATGATCGTGGAAGACTCAGATCTCATCTATCCGGAAGGCGTGGCGTGCTCCAAGGTTTTACGTGCAGGCGAAGAAGGCGGAAGCGGCATGAAGATGGTGTTCGCTGCTCTTGGCATTGGAACCTTCATTCAAATCCTCACCAGTGGGCTTCGCTTATTGACTGCAGACCTCTCAGGCGCCTGGCCCATTTCCGGCGCACGAGTCTTTGGAGGCTTTACCGCATCGCCCGCTTTGATTGCGGTGGGGTACATCGTCGGGCTCAACATTTCGTTACTGATCTTTGTCGGCGGAGCCATCTCTTGGCTGATTGCTGCACCTTACCTAACCGCAACTGCGGGTTACGGGGTAGATCTGGAGGCTCCCGAACTCCTTGGCTTAGTCAAGGCTGACGTTCGCTTCCTAGGTGTGGGTGCCATGATTGTGGGTGGACTTTGGTCCATCATTCAAATCCGCAAAGGAATTGTACAGGGTGTGCGCGAAACTTTTGGCGGTTATCGCTCAGCCATGGATGACGCCGCGCCACCGCCCCGCACCGATCAGGATATGAGCCGTAAGTGGTTACTGTTCCTGATTGCCGCCACTTGCATGGTGGTGCTGTTTCTTTACTACCGCGTCACCGGAAATATGGGGCTGGCTGTACTTGCGACCCCACTCATGGTGGTGTGTAGTTTCTTCTTCGTGGCTGTCGCTAGTTACATCGTTGGGCTGGTTGGAAGTTCGAACAGCCCCGTAAGCGGCATGACCATTTGTTCGGTGCTCCT
>JACNKY010000167.1 GCA_014381795.1 Pseudomonadota bacterium
CATCCATTATCAGGATAGTCCTGTGATTCGTCCATTTGAGTCTATATCAATCTTTTGCACCGCGGATTCACGTGGCATTCCCGGCATGAGCATCATTTTTCCAGTGAGCGCGACAATGAACCCTGCACCATTTGATACTTTTACGCCACGAACCTGTAGACGCCACCCTCTGGGTGCATTGCGTTTCTTAGGATCGTCTGAGAGGGATGCTTGAGTTTTTGCCATGCAAATCGGCCAGTCTGACAAACCGTTTTCTGCTAAGACCTTAATCGATTTTTCTGCCTCTTCAGTATAATCTACTCCGTCTGCTCTGTATATCTCCCTCGCAATAGTTTCAATCTTGCTTTTAATTGGATCCGAAGTTTCATAATAAAAGTTCGGTGTACCAGGAGTTTCATCAACAATTTTCTTAATTTTTTTCGCAAGATCAAGTCCACCTTCACCGCCCCTGGCGACTACTTCACTGAGTGAACTTGGAACTCCCATTTCTTCACAAAATTTACGTACGATGTCCAGTTCTGCAGGAGTATCAGTTGGAAAGCGGTTGATTGCAACCACCACAGGCAACCCATACTTTTGTACATTTTCTGCGTGTGTTCGTAAATTTTCACAACCAGTTTTTAAGGCTTCAAGATTTTCTGTACTCAAGTCTTCTTTTTCAACACCACCGTGAAATTTTAAGGCTCTGACGGTTGCAACCAGAACTGCACCGTTTGGCTTTAAACCAGCCTGTCTGCATTTGATGTTGACAAATTTTTCTGCACCTAAGTCTGCAGCGAATCCTGCTTCTGTTACAACATAAGGTGCTAATTTGAGAGCTAAACGAGTGGCACTGACACTGTTTGAACCATGAGCGATATTTCCAAAAGGTCCGCAGTGTACAAAAACGGGTGTATGTTCACAGGTTTGTACGATATTTGGTTTCAGTGCGTCTTTTAAGATAACACAGAGAGAACCAATACAGTTTAATTCCCTTGCAAAAACAGGTTTTCCTGAAGTGTTATAAGCAACAACAATCCGTCCGAGACGTTCCCGCAAATCATCAATATCCGACGCTAGTGCCATGATTGTCATCACTTCTGATGCAGCAACAATGTCAAAACCGGTTTTGTGTGGAAATCCATCGAATTTTGAACCCAGCCCAATTTCTCCATTACGCAATTGCCGGTCACATAAATCTATCGTTCTTCTCCATGTCACTTTCTCCGGATCAATTTCCAGCGGATTGTCAAAATGCATTGAGTTATCAAGAACAGCAGATAATAAATTATGTGCAGCTGCGATAGCGTGAAGATCTCCGGTGAAGTGCATATTAATATCTTCCATAGGTAAAACCTGTGAAAAACCTCCTCCTGCTGCTCCTCCTTTTATACCAAATGTTGGACCCATACTAGGTTCACGCAACGCAAGGGCATGTTTGACCCCGAGTTGTCCGAAGGCTTGCGCCAGTCCGATGGATGTACATGTTTTCCCTTCACCGGCAGGAGTAGGCGTAACTGCTGTAACTAAAATTAGTTTTCCGTCCGGACGATCCTTCACACTTTCCCAGACATTGTTTTCTATTTTTGCTTTGTATTTTCCATATTGCTCAAGGTCATCAGCTTTAATGCCGAGTTGCTGAGCTATTTCCACAATCGGTTTCATGACAGCATTTTGTGAAATTTCAATATCAGACGGAATACTTGGCAGTTCAGAGTATTGTGCTGCTAAATCATTTTGGTCGTTTTCCATGTTTTTGTCTAAGTTAGTAGTTTAAGATTTAATAGAAGATCATTCTCAAAAATGAAGATTGATCTTAGTTCATAAATATGTTTTTTCTTGCAAAATTCGACTATACCGAGAACCAGTAAGGCAAAACAAAGTCCCTAAACAAATGTTTTGCTGATCAAGAATACAGTTGTGAAAGCAGCCAGCACTGCACGTCCAAAACCGATGAAAACAGATTCAAAATGATAAATGATAAAACGAGTATCAGACTGTGTCAAACCAAAACATGACTCTCACGGAATCCGTAAAATCATCCCTTTTGTTTCATGACTCTTTCTTTCAAATATAACTGTAATATCAGCATTCTGGCACATTAACGGCTAGTCCTCCCAATGAGGTCTCTTTATATTGATGCATCATGTCTTGACCTGTTTTATGCATTGTTAAAATCACTTTGTCAAGTGAGATGATGTGGTTGCCGTCACCGCGTCTCGCCAGTCGAGCAGCATTGATGGCTTTCAGGGCACCCATTGTGTTACGTTCGATACATGGAATTTGCACCAGTCCGCCTACGGGATCACAGGTCAATCCAAGATTATGTTCCATACCTATTTCTGCAGCATTTGCAATTTGACGTGGAGTACAGTCCATCACGGCGGCCAGTCCAGCTGCTGCCATGGAACATGCAACACCAATTTCCCCCTGACAGCCAACTTCTGCTGCGGAAAGAGAAGCACCCTCTTTATATAAAATACCTACTGCGCCTGCAGTGAGCAAAAAAGTTACAATTTTGTCTTCATTAAAGTCTTTACGGAAACGATTACAATAGTGCATCACAGCCGGTATTACACCCGCAGCGCCATTAGTCGGAGCGGTTACAATACGGGATCCGGCTGCATTTTCTTCATTGACAGCCATGGCAAATAAACTGACCCAATCCATCATTTCAGCAGGTGTAGGTTCCGGATTCTCCATTAATTCTTTGTATAAAGCAGGTGCGCGTCTACGCACGTTCAGTCCACCTGGGAGATGAGTTTCAGTGGAAGACATTCCGCGTTGTGTCGATTCCTGCATGACGCCCCAAATTTTCAACAAACCATCCCAAAGATCAGATTCGGAACGCCAAGTTTGCTCATTGATCCACATTAATTCACGCAGTGTCATGCCGGTTTTGTTAAAGTGCTCAAAGAGCTCTTTACAGGACTGAAAAGGAAAAGGTACTTGAGTAGCGCCATTTTCAGAATCTTTCAGTATTTCTTCCTCGTTCAAGATAAATCCACCACCTACTGAATAAAAATCCTCTTCACGTAGTTTGTTCCTGTCTGAGTCAAAAACAGTAAATCGCATGCCATTTGAATGATGAGGTAATAAATCATCATGATAAAAAATCAGCGATTCTTCTTCATTAAATGCAATTTTGTGTTCATTGAGCAGCAACAAACTCTTGCTTTTGCGAATACGTTTCAAGCGGTTTGGAATTTGTTCTGGATCAACCAAAGAAGGTTCTTCACCTTCCAAACCCATTAAAATTGCTTTATCTGTTCCATGTCCTTTGCCTGTCAAGGCTAGGGAACCGAACAATTCTGTTTTGACTGAATGAATTTTATCCAGAGGAAATTGCTCGATGCAATTAAATAGAAATTGCTTGGCTGCGTACATTGGACCTACAGTATGGGAACTTGAAGGGCCAATCCCTATTTTGAACAGATCAAAAACGCTAATATTCATAGTTCCTCCATGTTTCTAAACATATTTTAAGCTTGTTTGCTTCTATTACGTCTTCTTTCACGTTTTTGTGTATTTTCTCCTTCTGCAACAGGTTCACGGTATTTTTTTATCCATTTAGAACAATGGGGATCATTACCCATCATCACATCCGCACCGATCACGGCCTGCATTACTGGTTCATGGAGTGGGTTAGTAATCGCTGAAGTAAGTCCAGATGCGATTGCCATCGTCAGGAATGCTGCATTTATTCCGTTACGATTTGGTAAACCAAAACTGACGTTTGACGCTCCGCAAGTGGTGTTGACTTTTAATTCATCCTGTAAACGCCGTACCAGAGTCATCACCTGTCTCACCGCGGAATTGATCGCTCCGATCGGCATAACCAAGGGATCAACAACAATATCTGAACTGGAAATCCCATAATCCGCGGCATGTTCAACAATTTTTTTTGCCACAGCAAAACGCACATCCGGATCTTCGGAAATCCCTGTTTCATCATTAGAAATTGCAACCACTGCACAACCGTATTTTTTTACCAACGGCAGAACCGCTTCAAGTCTTTCCTCTTCTCCAGTAACTGAATTTAAGAGAGCTTTGCCATTATAAACTTCGAGACCTGCTTCCAAAGCCGCGACTATTGAAGAGTCAATGGATAATGGAACGTTTGTCAGTGACTGCACCAGTTTGATTGTATCGGCCAAAATTTGTGGTTCATCAGCGAGTGGAATGCCGGCATTCACGTCCAGCATCTGCGCGCCCGCGGCAACCTGTGCCAAGGTGTCCTGTTCTACTCGACTGAAATCACCTTCAGCCATTTCTTTTGCCAGCATTTTACGACCGGTCGGATTGATGCGTTCGCCAATCATCACAAATGGACGGTTGCTGCCAATTATAACTTCTTTACTCCCTGAACTTATTACAGTATCTGTCATTTCTCTTTGTTTTATTTCTCAGGTTTTAATTGCGTTTAAGCCTTTGTTTTTAATGAGTGCATTCAGCACTTCATCAGAAAAACTGGTTTCGAGTTCTTCTGCGGTAGTGTCCGCGATAGTTTGGGGATCGCCTTGACAAGTTTCAATTTGCCGTCGCCAATCTTCCAGGTACTCTTCACTACCCTGTCGTCCGGCACGCATTGCAGCTCTGTCTATGGCAACCATAAAACGTTTAGTTAACTGTTTTTTGGCGGAAGTCCGTCCCTGTTTAACCACTACCTGTGACGGAATATCACGCCAATAAATTATTGTTTTTTTTGCCATATTTTATTTTTCCGCCAGCGCGGATAAAGAGTGTTCCAATTCACCGAAACCGGTGAAACGGTATTCGTATTCCAGCCCTAAACGGGCTGAAATTTCATCGGCCTGTGTTTGTAATGCCGGATTTTCCACTTGTGCCAGATAGACCAACTTTTTATAATGCTTAAAGTAAATTTCCAAAAGTTCCGGATGCTGGTCAATCTTCAAACCCTGCCAAACCAGTTTGTCAAAGACTTCAACCAAAAAATCGGTGAGAAAAAAACTGCCAGGCTCTTGATCCATCATTTCTGCAAATGAATCTTTTCCAGAAAAAAACTCATAACAATGTGCGCCGGGTAATCGCTGAACGTTAAATTCTTCCAGCAGTGAATCCAACTTGTCTCCAGCTCCACAATCGGCATAACCGATAAAAATTTTGGAAAATTTGGCTTGAGCACTTTGCAAATTAACCCGCAATTGATCAGCAATTTTTTCCGGACTAAGATGCAGCTTTGCCGGCAAGTAGCGCGTTTGTAAATGATTCCAGCCGTTCAGTCGAATCAGCGTGGAAATTTCCTTTGACAACGCTCCACAAGCCAGAATTAAAATTTTGTCAGACGGCTCAAGTCTCTCAGCCCATTTCTCATGAGAAACTGTGTGTTTTTCCGGATTTGCTTTTCGACTGTTCCGACCACGCCGACGTTTATTTTCCAAACCATTCATGTTCATTTAATGGAAAGAAAATTTATGCCGCAGCTTTTTCCATTGTTTTTGATGCTGCACGGCGTTGATCAATCATCAATTTTGCTGTCTCAACTGCTACAGCAGCATCACGGCAATATGCATCAGCGCCGATGGCAAGACTAAACTCTTCGTTTAGCGGAGCACCGCCTACGAGCACAATCAGATCGTCACGTATCCCTTTATTGCCCAACTCTTCAATCACGACTTTCATATAAGGCATAGTCGTGGTGAGCAAAGCCGACATGCCTAAAATATCTGGTTGGTGTTCTTCGATTGCTTCCAAATATTTCTCGACCGGATTGTTGATACCAATATCGATTACCTCAAAACCGGCGCCTTCCCACATCATACCGACCAAGTTTTTGCCAATATCGTGAATGTCACCTTTGACTGTGCCGATGACCGCTTTTCCTACAGGTGGAGCACCGGTTTCAGCGAGTAAAGGCCGCAGAATATGCATTCCGCCTTTCATCGAATTTGCGGAAAGCAAAACTTCCGGAACAAACAAAATGCCATCACGGAAATCAATACCCACGATACGCATTCCTTCCACAAGCGCGTCACTGAGCACTTTGTCCGGTGTCCAGCCGCGTCCGAGTAAAATATTTGTGCCTTCCTCGATATCCTCCTTGAGTCCATCGTAAAGGTCATCATGCATTTGCAGAACGAGTTCTTCGTCCGGAAGTGTGGACAAATCCAACTCTTCTTCGTCTTCAATCAAGTCTTTTTCTTCTTCACTCATTTCAGCCTCTTTGAGGTTGGTTATGGTTTTAACTCAGTTGAACTACAATGCCTTGCACAAGCGCAAAGAATCGTAAATCGCCGAGTGTATATTCCGGCTGGCGACAGCATCGCCCACCCGAAAAAGTTTAAAATTGCCTTCAGGATTGCAAATAATGTTTTGCGAATATCCGGAAATCAACGCCTCCAAATCTACTTCTCCACCATTGCTCGACTGTTCACGTAAGCCCAGATAAAGTTCGTCCAACGGCAAAGTTCCATGTTCCACCACAATTTGCTCTACGTAGCGCTCAATATTTGCGTGAGTGTATTCGTTGTAGAGCACAGCAGTCAATCCGGAATTGTTGCGGCGAACTTCAATCAAACGATGATTGAGCGTGATTGTCACCTCATTTTCGTATAATGCTCGCAGATACGCAGGATAGTTCGTTCCGCCTACATCCGGAGCTATGATCCGTTCCGGAGTTACGTATTCCAGTTTAGTTTCGGAATTTGCCAAAAATTCTGCACATGAAATTCCGGGATGCTGACCGTTGTCATCGAACAATAAAATATTCTTTTTTGGTTTCACAGTTCCCGCTAGAATATCCCAACCCGGAACCACCAAATCAGCTCCTTTCTGCAAAAATTCTGTATTCGGCAAACCACCAGCAGCAACGATAACAACATCAGGATTTTCCGCCAGTACGTCTGGAACTTCCGCGTAACAATTGAAACGTGATTCAACGCCGAGCCTTTGCACTTCCGCGAAAAGCCAATCCGCGATGCTGATTGTTTCACGCCGCCGTTCAACTTTCGCAGCTAAAAGAAGTTGCCCTCCTGGACGGTCATTCGCTTCAAACAAAACAACTTTGTGACCGCGCTCCGCACAAACACGAGCTGCTTCTAATCCGGAAGGTCCAGCGCCGATTACAACAATCTTTTTCACACTTCCGGAAGTTTTCGGAACAAGGTGCGGCATCGTTTGTTCACGACCGGTAGCTGCGTTGTGTACGCAAAGTGCGTCACCGTTTTCATACAAACGGTCCAGGCAGTAGCCCATTCCTACACAGGGCCGTATTCGCTCTTCTTCGCCGGATTCAATTTTTGCAACAATGTACGGATCTGCCATGTGCGCACGTGTCATTCCGACCATGTCCAGCAGTTTTTCTCGCAATGCGTGCCGTGCCGTTGCAACTTCGTTTATACGTGCGGCATGAAAAACCGGAAGTTCAAATTCACGTTTGATCGCACCGGCAAATTCAAGTTGCGGACCTGCAGGAGTTCCCATGTTTGGAATGATGTGTGACAAACCTTCCTGTGTATCAATATGGCCCTGAATAACATTGATAAAATCCAATCCTCCTGTACTGACCAGCATTTCGCCGATTTTGAGTCCTTCTTCTAAACGTAAACCACCGTCCAAGTGTCTGTCCAAAGCTTCATCAAAAACCATGCGGATTCCGACGATGTAAGTACTGCCGACTTGCTTGCGGATTTCCTCTAAAACTTCCAAAGCAAAACGTGCCCGATTTTCCAAACTTCCGCCGTAACGATCGGTGCGGAAATTAGTTCTTGGAGACCAAAACGCATCCAACAAATGTCCGTAAGCTTCAATTTCAACACCGTCCAAACCACCTTGTTGACATCGTTTTGCCGCGGCTCCGTAAGCTTTGACAATTCGGCGGATGTCTGTTTCCTCAGCAATTTTCGGAAAACCCCGATGTGCCGGTTCACGTACACAGGAC
>JACNKY010000148.1 GCA_014381795.1 Pseudomonadota bacterium
TATAATTTCAATAGCGGAAATTTTGACAAGCATGAAGAAATTGACGGCATAAAGCTTTACAAAGAACATCTACGTGGTCATGAAAGAAATGAGCAGAATCGTTTCGGCAGAGACACATGTTTCAGTTGTTCAGTAAAATGCAAACGCGTAACACAGATTGACGAAGGTCCTTTTAAAACAGATGCAAAATACGGAGGTCCGGAATATGAAACTCTTGCTACGTTTGGGAGTTACTGTGGAATCAGCGATATGGATGCCATCATTCGTGCTAATGCTTTGTGCAACATGCACGGCATGGACACAATTTCCTGCGGAGCAACAATTTCCTGGGCCATGGAATGCTGGGAGGAAGGAAAGTTAACCTTGGAAGATACTGGAGGAATTGAGCTGAAATACGGTAGCGGTGAAGCAATGGTTAAAATGACAGAACTGATAGCCAAACGTGAAGGTTTTGGAAAAATTCTCGCTGAAGGTTCCAAGAAAGCGGCTGAGATTATAGGACGCGGAACTGAAGACTATTTAATTACTTCAAAAGGTCAGGAAGCGCCTGCTCATATGCCGCAAGTAAAACGAAGTCTGAGTGTCATTTATGCTACTAATCCTTTTGGTGCTGATCATGAATCAAGTGAGCATGACCCAGCCTATAAGGCTTATCCGGAACGTATGGAACAGATCGGACTGACAAATCCTCAGGAGAAATTAGCTTTGAATGAAGAAATGATGCTCTTTGCTATGGTTACTCAGCATTTGAGCAGTGCCGTTGACAGTCTCTCAGTCTGCGCATTTATATTTGGAGTTTCTTTTCAACTTTATGATGCCAAACAACTAGCTGAGGTATTGAACGCTGTTACAGGTTGGGATACAGATGTAACAGAAATATTAGCAGTCGGTGAACGCCGCCTCAATATGCTGCGGGCTTTTAACTCACGAGAAGGAATAGGCCGTGAATCAGACACACTGCCTAAAAAGATGTTCAAACGTCCCCTTGAAGGAGGCAGATCCGACGGTTATGTCTTGGACGAAAAAGAGTGGGAAGCAGCGTTGGAGGATTATTATCGCTTATGCGACTGGAATGTGGAAACAGGACATCCCTCCTTGAAAAAGTTGGAATCACTGGGTCTGGGCTGGGTAGTTGCCGAGAATGAGGCTCTTTCAAAAGTTGTTTCCTGAAACATTAGCAGCGCTTGTAAATCCTAATTTCCGTGATAGACTGGTGAGAGTTTGTGCCGATTCAAAATAGGAATCCGCTGACAGAATTGAATCTTGAAGAGGATGATTTCTGGAGTCCGGAAGTAGTTAAAGAAGTTCATACAAGAAGCCCAAAAATGCTTCAGACCTTTGAAAAGGTTAAGTCTGTGGCGCCAACAAAAACTACAGTGCTGCTTTTGGGTGATACTGGTGTCGGAAAGGGTACAGTTGCAAAACTTATTCACCAGCACAGCAGCCGCAAAGATGAGTCATTTGTACATGTGCATTGCGGAGCGTTGCCTGACACACTAGCCGAGAGTGAATTATTTGGTTATGAAAAAGGTGCGTTTACCGGTGCGGTTAAACGTAAACTTGGACGTTTTGATACTGCTCAGAAAGGAACTATTTTTCTAGATGAGATAAATACAATTTCCGGAACGATGCAGATAAAACTGCTCCAAGTACTCCAGGATCGTATTTTTCAACGTGTGGGTGGCGAATACCCGATTGAAACAGATGTACGTGTGATTGCAGCATCTAACTCAGATTTGCAGCAACTTTGTGATGAAGGTCTTTTCCGCAAAGATCTTTATTATCGTCTAAGTGTCTTCCCCCTTGAAATACCTTCCCTTCAGGAACGATCAGAAGACATTCCGGATTGGGTAAATTATCTGATTGAATGGTTTAATAAAATGTATTTCAAAGAAATTCAGGATGTGGATCCTTTAGTGGTCAAGGCTCTACAGGAATACTCATGGCCGGGAAATATTAGAGAACTGGAAAACGTTATTGAACGTGCCTACATTCTGGAAACAACCTCAACTCTCAGGGCTGAAAATTTTCCGCAGGAATTGTTTGGTGATCTAAATAATCCAGCAGAAATTGCGATGGACATAACTCAGCCTCTCGCAGAAGTTCGCCGTCAAAGTCTGGAGCACATCGAAAGGCAGTATCTCAAAGAATTGATGGCAAAGCATCTTGGGCGTATTAACCAAGCGGCAGAGACCGCAGGGATAACTACCAGACAGCTACATAAACTTCTCAGTAAATACGGAATTCGCAAAGAAGAGTTCAAACCCTCGCAAGCATCCTCTTCAAAAAAATAATTACTTTTCATGAACACAGTTTAATCTTAAACACGCGTTTCCCAAAACCCTGATTCATTCATGTTTGGAATGCTTAAATATTCAGGATTAAAAGCATAAACTTTTGAAATCACTGACTAGGATTCGCTGAAACGTTCTGTGAGTTTCAGACGCTGAATTTTTCCTGAAGGACCTTTTGGTAGTTCTTTAAGGAAATAGTAGCGTGAAGGCGCGCGGTAGCCACCCATTGCGGCGGAACATAATTCACGTAATGCGGATTCAAGGACTTCCTCTCCGGGACGTGGAGCAATCGCGGCAGCTACAGTTTGTCCGTAATGTTCATCTGGAAGCGGAAATGCTGCGGCTTCCAGAACTCCTGCATGCCTGTAAAGCACATCATCAATTTCACGTGGAGCAATATTTTCACCGCCTTTGATGATGAGTTCCTTGAGGCGTCCGGTAATAAAAACAAAGCCATCTTCATCCATTTTTCCAAGATCTCCGGTTCGGTACCAACCATCCGGAGTGAATGCGTCTCGGGTGGCTTCCGGATTTTTGAGATAACCGCGCATCACATTCTGTCCACGAACTTGCACTTCACTTTCTTCTCCGGAAGAAGCTACTTTTCCCTCTGCATCCGCAACTCTTACTTCGTTACCATATGCAATTCCAGGTGAACCAAGTTTGTGTAATTCCGGAGCAAGCGGATTTGAAAGCATCGGTGCAGCAGTTTCCGTAATACCCATTGTTTCAACAATGCTCAGCCCAAACCTTGCTTCAAATGCTTGGTGCAGAGCAGGTGGCAGAGCGGCAGAAGCAGAGCGTCCGAAACGTACTTTTTTCAATTGAGTTATCAGCTGAGTGTCTTCCTCTGCATTCAACAAATAGGAAAGTATTGTTGGCACAGCGCTGAACCATGTGCATTTTTCTTCAATCATCCAGGACCAAAATTTAGAGACCTGAAAGCGCTCAGGCAAGACAAGTCCGGAACCACTGACCAAAGTTCCCATCACAGAAACTGCTTGAGCGTTGATGTGACAAAGCGGTAAAACACATAAGCTGTTGTCTTCAGGAGTCAACTCGTGCGCTATCATTGTATTCCAGCCTCCGTGAAGCAGACTCTCATGTGTGTGAATTACACCTTTCGGTTTTCCTGTAGTCCCGGAAGTGTAAATTAGCAGCGCAGCATCTTCTGCTTTGGGAACAGTCTTAGCAGAAAAATTTCCGCCTCTAGTTTTGCTTTGCCAATCCAGAATGCTCTCCGCTTGAAGCGGAATCAACAGAGGTTTGTCTGCAAGTTGAGAAAGCGCCTGCTGTGCTAATTCATGATGTTGTTGATCAACAAATAGATTTGTAGATTCAGCATGTTCCAGAACATATGCTAGAATATCGGCACCGGCCAGAGGATTTGCCAGCAGAACCTGAAAACCACCGTACATTCCGCCCAAAAACAATTCCATTGCAGCTTGTCCGTTACCGAGCAAACCGGTCACTGGAACGTTCGGCGGTAATTCCATGCTTTCTAGATAGAGGGACATTGATTGAGCACGTACTCTAAATTCACTCCAGTTATGGCTGATTCCGCTGTCCGGATAGACGACGAAGGTTTGCTCCGGATTTTTTTCTGCATGCAGATCAATCAGACTTCGAATCGTTTGTCCTGTGAGATCCATATTTTGTGTTGTTATGTGTTTTTAAATTACTGTTATTATGTGCTAAATCAGCGTCCATACTTTGTCCAATACTCTCCAAATATCTCCTCAAGGCTTGGCTCAAAAGGAGGAATGGGACGTACAATGCGGACAATGTTCAGGTAGTGTCGATAGTTTAGATTTTCGCTGATACTGTTGCCGCCCCATGTTCCGCAACCCATTGAGAGTGAAAAAGGCAGTCCATTATCAAAACTCCCGCCAGTGGCAAAACAGTGCGCCTGATTTACGATCACACGGCAAGCGGGTAGTTTCAACCCCATTTTGAGTGGACGTGATTCGTCTTGTGAGTGCAAACCAACTGAATGACCTTTACCCTGAAATTCGTAAATTGCCTCAATCTGCCTGCAAGCATCTTCAAAATTTTCTGCTCTGTAGACGGTCAAAACCGGACAAAGTTTTTCACCGGAAAATGGGTGTTCGCGCCCTGTTCCGGTTTCTTCGACCATCAGCATTTTAAGCTTATTGATTTCAGGACGTTCAAGTCCTGTAGCCTTGGCAATATCCGAAGCAGATTTTGCAATTAAATTTTGATTGAGCCGTCCCTGGATCCATAATGCATTTTGTAAATTTTGCGATTCTTCCGCACTCAGCATTGTACCACCCTCCTTTTCCAGAGCGACAACTGCTTTTTCATAAACTTCATCCACAATCACAACGCTGTTTTCAGAGGAACAACTGGTTGCGTTGTCAAATGATTTTGAGGCAGTAATTTTTTTTGCGGCGGAGACTAGGTCAGCGGTTTCATCGATGAGTGTTGAAACATTTCCGGCACCAACACCAATCGCCGGAGTTCCACTACGGTATGAGGCACGGACATTGTTTTGTGAACCGGTGACTACAATGAGATCAACCAGCTGCATTAATTCATGAGTCGCTTCTTTGCTGACTGGAGTTGGTAGTTTCTGGATGAGGTTTTCCGGATGTCCTGAACGTCGCAGAATATTTTGCAACAAATCTACAACTCGCTGGCAAACCGCTTCACCCTTTGGAGAAGGCGCGAGAATAATGGCGTTACGTCCTTTAAGAGCGTTTATAGTTTTGTTGAGTGGAGTGGCGATTGGATTTGTTGAAGGTGTAACTGCACCTACTACTCCGACGGGACGTGCAATTTCCACTAAGCCCTGTTCTGGAAGTTCCCGTATTATTCCACAGGAAGTCGCTTTTTTTAAATCACGCAGTAGACCAAGTGTCTTGCGATGATTCTTGATAATTTTGTCTTCGACATTACCTAAACCTGTCTCAAGAACGGCCTGTTCCGCAAGTGAACGGTTTGTTTCAGGTTCAATAATTGCCCAGGCTAAGCCGATGATTAATTCGTCTACAACTTCCTGACTGGCCGTTTCAAATTGTGTTTGCGCCGCACGTGCTTGGGCAACGACTGTTTCAACTGTGGTTTGGCGCATATTAGCTTTCTAGATGCCTTCGAGGATATCCCTTTGCAGTGGAGTCTCCGGAGTATTTTGAGATAGATTGAAGTGACAGGTCGCAACTAACAAATAGTATTTCGCAAAAAATGAAATTACGCTCTTGCAAATAGTGCTGAAATACTATTTAAATTAGTTGTGTGTGTCAAGTACAATTAGCCTTCACTATGTTTATGAGGTGTCGAATAAATGACAAAAAACTTTAAATAGATCCTATTTTACAGAAGAGAGTTTTTACGGGACAGTCTGTCATGGTATAAATTTTTGATATTTTGCGTTAATGCATAATCTGTTTGTTTTTTCTTGACATCAATATTGAATCCCTGTAGATATGTTACGAAAATTGTCACTTTTTGTGATGATTTAAATAAGCTGAAATTATCACATGGTGTGATGATGGATATAATAAGATAATAATTAGTAGGGGGGCTGAAATGAAAAATTACAAAGTTTCAAAACTGGTAAAATTTGGTTTTACTACAGTAATCGGTTTATTAATGGCGGGAGCCGGAACGGCCGGTACTTTTGAATGCAAGGTTAAGAATAGCAGTATGGCTAAACCGGCAGGATTTCCCAGTCGTGCATTAACCATGATTGTTCCGTATGGACCTGCAGGAGGTTCAGGACAAGTATCTTCAGCAATGGCGGAAGCAGTAACCGGTCATACAGGCGTTAACATTAACCGTGACCATAAGCCAGGAGGTTCCGGTACAGTAGGAATGACAGCTTATATGTCTGCACCGGCTGACGGATACACAGTCCTGGAGCATATTGATGATGCATCATCTGCCCATGCTTTGGATTCAAGTAAGCCAAATCCTGCTGTGGACCTGATACCGCTTGTAACTTCACAGGTGACGTTCTCTCAGATATATATACGTACCAATGAGACACGTTACAATGACTGGGCTTCATTTGTGAAATATGTTAATGCACAAAATGGAAAATCGACCATCGCTAATGTGTCAAAAGAAGGTTCGATGGAGCGAGTAACGATGAAATTCATCACTGAAGGCGCAGGCTTGAAGATTCAGCAAATTTCCTTTGACAAGGGTGCTCCGCGTTACGGTGCGTTGCTGGGCGGACAAGTTGATGCTTTATTTGAACAACCCGGTGATGTTAGAAAGTTCCTTGACGCAAAGAAATTCAAGCCGATTCTGACAGTTTTTAACGAACGTCCATCCGTCTTTGCAGATGTTCCTACACATAAAGAAATGGGATATAACTTTGAACCTCTTTTGCGTTTCCGTGGATTTTTCGTTAATGCAAAAGCACCGTCTGATCGGGTAAAGTGGTTGCAATGGGCTTTTCAGCGTGCATATTGTCAGGACAGCTATCAAAAATTCAATGACTCAAAATACATGGGTGTGATAGATAGTTACCGTGACACTGCAGGTGCGAAAGAACTTATTACAAGTACTATTGCACAATATAGAGAAGTCTATAAAGCAATGGGTCTGAAACTTAAATAAGACTCTCAAATATTATCTTAAACTCCAAAATTCCCTTTTCATTATCGTGTCAGGTAAAATTCTGCCTGACACGCTTGCCAAAAATTTCGAGAGTTTTTAATGTCTAAGTTAAAGACAAACCATATCGTTGAAACACTGATCTGGTTAACTATTATTGCAGTTTTTTTTGTTTACTCTTTTGAGTTTGACCAGGAAATTGAAATATATATCTTTGGTGCAACAGGCTGGCCCAGGGTAATCCTAGGATTTCTTTTACTGGTTACAATGGGTAATTTTCTGCACCTATACAAAAAAGGTTCTGAGGTCCAGAAAGGCAGGGTTGGCATCACAGATCAGGAAGAAAATATTACCTATGACAGCCTCGATTCAATCTGGAAACTGATTGCAATCTTGAGCCTTCCGCTCATCTTTGCCTGGTCGCTTAAACCTGTTGGCTTTTATTCGGCCACTCCTATTTTCATTGCTCTCACAATCTTACTACTGGGTGAAAAACGGATCAAATGGGTTTTGGGAATTACTTTATTCATTTATTTGTTGTTGATTGTTTTGTTCATGGTCATCCTTAATGCACCACTACCTCAGGGCAATATATCTCCTTTTTATGATTTCAGTGCCTTCATGTTGACTTTAAACACCAATCTTCACCAATCGTTGAATTTTTAAGGTTTATATGATTGACAACTTTATCTCTGGTAGTGCCGCTCTTTTTGGAGATCCTTTCACAATCGGAATATTTATCTTTGGTGTAATTGGCGGAATGTTGTTTGGCGCTATCCCTGGCGTAAGTATGCTGACTCTTGCAGCGATTCTCCTACCTTTCACAGCCAGTCTGGATCCTGCACAAGGAGTAATGCTCTTTGCGGTGATTTACTGTACAGGCACCTACGGCGGTGCAATTACAGCGATCCTGTTTAATATTCCAGGGGCTCCTGAA
>JACNKY010000147.1 GCA_014381795.1 Pseudomonadota bacterium
TAAAAAATCCAACACTTTTGTAGCAGGTGTTCGGGGTGTTGGAACAGTAAAATGGTTTAACCCAAACAAGGGTTTTGGTTTTATTGAACATGACAACGGGGACGATCTTTTTGTCCATCAGTCAGAAATTAGACAAGCCGGTTTTCGCTTTCTCAACCTCGGCGATCGTGTTGAATTTGAAGTAGGTTCAGGCAAAAAAGGACCTGTTGCCCTCAAAGTGATCCGCACAAAATCAGCAGATCCGGAAAATGTTCCTGATAATTACGAAGAGCCGGAAGAGTCTCCGCTTACACAACAAGTCCCAGAAACACAATTAAATTAACATGAATAAAGAAAAACTAGTTTTAGCATATTCCGGTGGTCTTGATACTTCCGTACTGGTTCATTGGCTTGATCAGCAAGGTTATGAGGTAATCGCACTTTGTCTTGATTTAGGTCAAAAAGTTGAAGATATTGATGCCATCCTCGAAAAAGGTAAAAAAGCCGGTGCAGCAAAAGTCCTAGTAGAAAATGTTGAAGAGGAATTTGTAAAGGATTACGTGTTGCCTTCCATTCATTGGAATGCACTTTATGAAGGAACTTATTTGCTGGGAACAGCATTAGCACGTCCTTTAATTTCGAAAAAACAGATTGAAGTTGCAGAGCGAGAAGGGGCGGTTGCAGTAGGCCACGGCGCTACCGGGAAGGGAAATGATCAGGTACGTTTTGAATTAAGCTACTATGCTTTAAAACCTGATATCCGAGTAGTTGCTCCCTGGAAAATTCCGGAATTTTACCAAAAATATCCCGGCCGTACCGAACTGCTGGCTTATGCAGAAAAATACGGAATTCCAGTAAAAGCTACCAAAGATCAGCCGTGGAGTTCTGATGAAAATCTAATGCACATAAGTTTTGAATCTGGTATGTTGGAAGATCCATGGCAGGAACCTCGGCAGGAAATGTTTGAGTTATCTCAGTCTCCTCAGGCGGCACCGGATGAAGCAAAGACTGTGCTGATTGAATTTGAAAAAGGAAATCCGGTTGCGGTTGACGGTCAGGAATATTCTCCGGCAAAGCTTTTGACGCACCTTAATGATGTGGGTGGTAAGCATGGAATAGGCCGGATCGATATGGTGGAATCCCGTTTTGTCGGTATGAAAAACCGGGGAGTTTATGAAACACCAGGAGGGACGATTTTACACATTGCGCACCGAGCGATGGAATCCATTACCTTAAACCGCGGTGTGATCAATCTCAAAGATTCACTCATGCCCCGTTTTGCGCAATTGACATACGATGGTTTTTGGTTTTCTCCGGAAATGGAAATTTTGCTCAACATGGTGCAGCAAACCCAGGAACCGGTCAACGGTACTGTTCGTCTGGAACTTTACAAGGGTAACTGCATGGTGACAGGCCGTAAGTCGCCTAACAGCCTCTATGATGAGGACATGGCTACAATGGAAGCTGATAATGGCGCGTATGATCCGAAAGACGCTATTGGTTTTATCAAACTACACGCGCTACCCTTGCGTATTCAAGCAGGTTTAAAAGCAAAATCAAAATAACAGTTACTGCTTTCTTTCAATTAAATTTCTTAACCATTAAGAAATATGAAGTTGCAAAAATTGTATCCTCTGCTCACACTGGTCTTTTTCCTGGCCACCTGTGTCCTGCTTTATCTGCAGTATTTTTTTGTTCCTGAAATATCCCCAATTCCAAACATTGCAGAAATTGAACTGAAAGTTGTAGCACAATCTCAGGAGATTCCTACAGAAGAACCTAAAATTACTGATGAAGAAATTCAACGTCTGCAGGATGTTGAAAATGAGCAGAAAGAACTTATTCTGCTCTTTGAACGGGTATCAGCTGATCTGAAAGACGCAAGTAGCTCCAAAAAAGTCTTAGCTCAACTTATGTTGGGTCGTTCTACTTTACGTGATTTTGGCAAACGTTTTTATAACTACAAGCTCTTCCGCAAATCAGGTGGTTTTTTGAGATATATGCGTCAAAAAACTAAGACCTATCTGAGCGATGGACAACTTGGGGTTAAGCCTTCAGGAATCAAGCAGAAAGATTTAGCCAAGTTCCGCAAGGAAATAACTAGCTGGCTCATGCTTCGCACTAACGAAGAGATCGAAGCAGTAGCGCGGTTTTTGAGTTTCTTCTTTGCGGAAACTCTTTATGACATACCAATGACCATGCTAGCTTCCAGGATGACTCCTGAACTGGAGGAAATAGATTTCAGCACACCGGTGCTGTTGGAAAATGTGCTGACGACTCCAAGCCGGGATGCCAACGGTGAGATGAATGAAAAAAAGCCGACCACTGTTACAAAATATTCGATGGCACAACAGTTCTTTTTCCGCAGAGGACCGAAAATAGCTGAAAGGGCTGTTGTCTTTTTAAAAGCTTACCTCAGTTATACTGATCTTTAATCTTTGCTGAAGTGTTAGTGAAAAGCTCTGCTTAATCTCACTGTAAATCAGCAAGATTAACAGATTCAGTTCGATTCAAAATTCCGTTTCACTCCTTTCCTAAAAGTTCCGCCAAATGAAAATCCGCGTTCTCAGTTCTGATGATGTTCGACAGGCACTGCCTATGAAAGCTGCCATTGAGGAAACCAAAAGAGCATTTAGCCGCTTATCAAGCGGTCGTGTTGAAATGCCGCTGCGCAGTCGTGTTCATATTCCGGAACAGGATGGCGTTCTTCTGACTATGCCGGCCGCGTTGTTGGACGATGGAGAAATGGCCGTGAAACTTGTGACTGTCTTTGGGGAAAATCCGATACGTGGTTTCCCCCTGATTCATGCAGTTGTGCTTGTGCTGGATGCAGAAAATGGACGAATCCTGTCTCTGATGGACGGTGAGGTACTAACTGCAGTCCGTACCGGTGCCGGTGTTGGTGCCGCGACTGATTTGCTCGCTTCTCCTGAAGCAAAAAGCGTAGCCATAATCGGCAGCGGGAAACAAGCTGGTGCACAACTGGATGCGGTTTGTAGTGTGCGTGAAATTCAACAGGCCTGGGTTTACAGTCCCAATCCAGAACACGCCCAACGTTTCGCACAAGAAATGTCCGGGGTAGGTTCAATTCCAAAAAATGTGAAAGCAGTTTCTTCATCAGCAAAAGCCTTAAAAGACGCAGACATTGTCTGCACCGCTACCACATCCACAACTCCGGTTATTTCATTTGAGCATCTCAAAACCGGTGCGCATGTAAACGCCGTTGGTTCATTTCAACCGACGATGCAGGAAATCGACTCGGAAACTATCCGCAATGCTCTTGTGGTTGTTGATTCCCGCGAATCCGCGCTGATTGAAACAGGAGATATAGTCACACCCATCAAACAGGGGTTGATTACTCCGGAGCATATACACTCGGAAATTGGAGAAATCATCAACGCTACAAAACACGGACGTTCCTCTCAAGATCAACTTACATTTTTCAAATCCTGCGGAGTTGCGGTGCAGGATGCCGTGACTGCCGCTATTGCCTTAAAAAACGCGGAACGCGACAATCTCGGAACGATTGCCAACTTATAAAAAATGTCCGGACTACCCAAAACGGCTGATGTTGTAATCCTCGGCGGAGGAGTTATGGGTGCGAGCACGGCATACCATCTGGCGAGCCGCGGACATACAAATATTCTATTGCTAGAGCGAGAATCTTTTTTTGGTACAGGAGCAACCGGACGTTGCGCCGGTGGTATTCGTCATCAGTTCAATACTGAAGTCAATATCCGACTTTCTCAAAAAAGCCTCACCATGATTGATGCTCTTGAGGAAGAAACTGGTCAGTCCGCGCTTGTGCGGAAATGCGGTTATTTGTTTGTCCTTTCTGATGAAAAGGACGTTTCCGTTTTCCAAAATTCGCTGAAACTTCAACTCTCACTAGGAGTAAAAACGGAATGGCTTTCCGGAGATGAAGTACGCCGATTGGCTGCACCGTGTGTGTTCCCGGATGCAATCGCTGGAACTTTTAACGCGGATGACGGACTTGCTGATCCAAACAGCATAGTGATGGGATACATCAACGCTGCCCGACGTCACGGCGCGGTCTGCCTAACAGATTGCTCCGCAACCGGGATTGAACTGGAAAAAAACAAAGTCCGGAAAGTTCGCACCAGCCTCGGAACAGTTGAAACCGAAACGGTCGTCAATGCCTGTGGTCCATGGAGCGCTTTTTTCGGAAATGAAATCGGTCTCGAAATTCCGGTCTCGCCGCTGCGTCGACAATGGTTTGTTACAGAAAATATCGCTGAACTACCTACCGAATTTCCATTTGTGATTGATTTCTCACAAAGCCTCTATTTTCATCGTGAAGCTTCCGGACTGCTCAGTGGAATGTCTAACCATAATCAGAAAATAGGTGCTGATCAGAGTATCGATCAAGCATGGGAAATGCGGCACATTGAAGCAGCGCTTAAACGTATGCCTTTGCTGGCAAACTCAGGAATAAAGGCCAGACAGGCCGGACTTTATGAACTAACACCGGATGCTCATCCAATCATCGGTTCCACGCTAGTTGAAGGTTTTTATTTGCTGACCGGTTTCTCGGGACATGGTTTCATGCAGGGGCCGATTTGTGGAAAACTGATGGCCGAAATTCTGATTGACGGTAAGGCAAGCACAGTTGATATCAGCATGCTGGATTATAAGCGTTTTGCGGAAAAGCGCCTGATCCCGGAATACAACGTTGTCTAAATCGTTTCCGGATTGCGCCCTTTTACTTTTTACCGTAAGCTGTATTAAACAAATATTATCGCATTTTTAAATAACCCAACCCCTCACTTAAAAATCGCTATGCTTAACGAAAATACAGTTGCAAAAATTTTTGAATCCGGAATCGAGCAGGGTGCGGACTTTACGGAAGTGTTTGTTGAGGACTCGGTTTCCTCTTCAATCAATTTGCTCGATCAGAAAATTGACGAGATTAATTCCTCTAATTCATTCGGCATCGGTATCCGTTTGCTTTACGGCAACGAAGCATATTACGGATACAGCAGTGATCCGGATGAAGCGAATCTGCTGAAATTGACAAAAAATTTGGGACAATCCCGCAAGGCCGGTCAAAGCAGCGGAGTGCAGCCCTTTGAACAACAAGCAGTGCAGGACATTCATCATGTTGCCATCAATCCGGAGACTGTGAGTAAGACTGAACGTGTTGATCTGTTGCGTAAACTGGATGAACTTACTCGGCGGCAGGGTCCGGAGGTCAGTCAGGTTAATGCAAACATGGCAGAGAAAAAACGCTCGGTGTTGATCGCCAACAGTGAAGGCTTGTGGACAGAAGATGCACGAAGTTATTCCCGGATGCGCCTTTCTGCGGTTGCTGAAAAAGGGGACGGGCCTCAAACCGCGTCTGAAAGTCCAGGAGTTTTAGGTGGTTATGAATTTTTCCAGCAGCTGAATTTAGACGAGTTAGCGGAAAATGCTGCGCAGTCCGCATTGCGTATGGCTGGTGCCGGATATATCGAAGGTGGAACAATGCCTGTGATTCTGGGGAACGGATTCGGCGGTGTGATTTTTCATGAAGCCTGCGGGCATCCTTTGGAAACAGAAGCGATCCGTAAAAATGCTTCGCCTTTTTGTGATAAAATCGGTGAGCGTGTTGGCCGGTCGATTCTGAACGCGATTGATGACGGAACCATTGCTAACAAATGGGGTTCCTGCAATGTGGACGACGAAGGAACTCCCACTCAAAAAACTGTCCTGATTGAAAACGGTATCCTCAAAAATTATCTCAGTGACCGTATCGGTGCCGGACAAGTCGGTATTCCTCGAAGTGGTTCCGCGAGACGTGAGTCCTATAAGTTTGCACCTGTTTCACGTATGAGAAACACCTTTATTGCTCCCGGTAAAGATAATTTTGAAGAAATGCTGCGCACCATAAAATTTGGCTTGTACGCCAAAAAAATGGGCGGCGGTTCTGTAAATCCCGGCACCGGTGAATTTAATTTTGCTGTTCAGGAAGGTTACGCCGTCCGGAACGGGAAAATCGCGGAACCTGTCAGAGGTGCCACTCTCATCGGCAAAGGTTTTGATGTCTTGTCACAAATCTCAATGATTGCCGATGATTTGGAATTAGCAGCCGGAATGTGCGGTGCAGCCAGCGGTTGGGTGCCGACTACTGTCGGACAACCGACGTTGAAAATTGACTCTATCCTTGTTGGCGGACGCTGATTCAACTTTTTTTAATTGCAGGTCAAAAATTAGCTAATAATAGTTGAGTGAGATATTTCAAAGAGTCAGTAGAAACTATGCCGCGTAAGGCATTGGAAGCACTGCAAATTGAAAAATTGCGTTCCATGTTGAAACAAATTTACGGGCGCAACCGTTTTTATACTGACAAGTTGGATGCTGCGGGAATTCATCCGGAATCGATCAAGACTCTGGAAGATTTTAAAAGTTTGCCGCTGACGAGTAAAGCAGAGTTGGTGCAGGCTCAAAGTGATGCCTTGCCTTTCGGAAGTAACACAACATTTGAAGAATCCGCCTATTCCCGTTTTCACCAGACATCCGGAACCTCAGGAACGCCTTTGCGTGTTTTGGACACACCTGAAAGCTGGGACTGGTGGGGTCGTTGCTGGGGGCATGTTCTGGCCGGCGCGGGTTTGACGGAAAATGACCGTCTGTTTGTACCGTTTTCTTTTGGACCGTTTATCGGTTTCTGGGCTGCGGTAGAAGGTGCGCGAAAGATCAATGCGTTGATGATTCCTGGCGGAGGGCGAGACTCACTGCAACGTTTGCACTTGATGAAAGAACTCGGTACAACGGCCATGTGCTGCACCCCTACTTATGCTTTGCGTCTGGCTGAAGTGGCACAGGAATCCGGTTTTGATTTGAGCGAGATCCCATTGCAAACCTTGATTCACGCCGGGGAACCGGGAGCAAATGTTCCTGCCACAAAAGCGCGTATTGAATCAGTTTGGAATGCGAAATGTTACGACCACGCTGGTGCTTCTGAAATCGGCGCGCACAGTTTTGAATGCGAGGTTCAACCAAACGGAACGCACATAACAGAAAGCGAATTCATCGTAGAAGTCCTGAATCCGGAAACACAGGAAGTTGTTCCGGAGGGCGAACAGGGTGAGTTGATCATCACCAATTTAGGTCGCATCGGTTATCCGGTTATCCGTTACCGTTCCGGAGATCTGGTGGTGCTGAATCAGCAAAAATGCGCCTGCGGACGCAGCTTTGCACGTTTCGAAGGAGGTGTTTTAGCACGTGCGGATGACATGGTGGTTGTACGCGGAATTAATGTTTTTCCTAGTGCGGTTGAAAATTTGGTACGTCAATGTGAGACAGTAGAAGAATTCCGGATCACTGTTTCCACTAATCGTGAAATGGCTAATTTGGCAATTGAACTTGAACTAAGTAAAACTGCAAATCCGGAAAGTGCCAGAAAAACTGTGGATCAGGCAATACAAAATGAATTGAGTCTGCGTCCTGAAATAACATTTGTACCTTCCGGAAGTCTGCCGCGTTTTGAAATGAAGGCCAAACGTTTTCATCTGAAAAACAATTAGACAGATTTACTAGCTTTTATTACCACTTATCATTACGGATAAAAACAGTTTTATAATTTCCGTGACCGTCTGCTTAAAACATTTGCAGATAACACACAGGAAGACGAAAAATGAAACAATTGCTGACTTTAAAAATAAACGGCGAGTCCCACGAGGTT